>NZ_JACUZX010000029.1:0-84286 GCF_014851575.1 Rhizobium sp. RHZ02 | reverse complement strand
CGCAGGCCTACCGAAATCTTGAAGATGAGGCCGCGTGATGGACGACGAGCCCGAAGACTTCACCATGCTCCAGCACCTCCTACGCCACGCCGAAGAGCACCTAGCGAAAGCCAAGGACGAAGCCGACCGAGCAGGATGGCAGGAGGTTGTGGATCATCTTCTTTCGCAGGAGGCGAGCTATGCATAACATCGAATATCGCGGCTACTACATCCGCCACGAGTACTGCATCGGCTACGCGTGGAACCACAAGGACATCGACGTGGACGATCCGCGCCACGGCTTTTCCCGCACTCTCGATGAAGCCAAGGCGGATATCGACGAGCAGATAGAGGAGATGGCCGATGCGCTGTGATCTTCGCTCGTACCGCGAATGTGGTTGCCCTGTCGGAACGTGCCAGCAGCAGCCGACGCCGGTCCCGACCATTGCCGCACGCCGTGGTGATTTCATCCGGATCTTCACATCAGCCGTAGTCGTGACGCTGGTCGCCTACTGGGCGCTGAACGAGGCCGACAAGGGCTTCCACCGTCAACAACTCGATCGACAGGAGCAAGAACATGTTGCCTCCAAGTGACTACCGAGCATACGCCGCCGTCGCCCGTGTCATGGCTGCGGAATACCGCGTCGAAGCCGTCACCGAAAAGGAGCCGCGCAAGTCGTATCTCCTGAAGTGCGCCCAGAGCCGCGAAAATCATGCCGACTTCTACGAGCGTGAAGCGGACTTTGCCGAAGAGTGGGAAGCGCGCCGCGCCGACCGTGAGCAGGAGGCTGCCTGATGGGTTCGTTCGTCTTCGAGGACGCTATGGCCGTCCGCACGCAGATCCTGGCGCTGATCGTCGCCTATCCCGAGCTTGAGGAAGACGCCACGTTGCTGGCCGATAGCCTTGAGGGTGAGACCGATCTTCACCGCGTCCTTGAAAGGCTCCTTGGTGAGCGCCGTGAGGCCGAAACCATGGCCTCCGCCATCAAGGAGCGCGAAGGCGACATGCAGGAGCGCCGCAAGCGTTTCGAGCGCAAGTCTGCCGGCGTGAAGAAGATCATTCTGCAGCTCATGGAAGCCGCGCAGCAGGAGAAGATCACTCTTCCCGAGGCCACGCTGTCGATCACCAAACCGCGCGTGTCCGTCGATGTGACCGATCTCGACGCTCTCCCGCAGGGCTTCTTCAAGACTGAGCGCAAGGCTCTCACAGCAGAAATCAAGACCGCTCTAGAAAGCGGGAACGCAATCCCCGGCGCACAGCTCGTTATGGGCGACGTTGGCCTGACCGTAAGGGTGAAGTGATGACCGACAAAACAGCTCTTTGGGACAAGCTCGGCAAGACCGATCCCGCCCACACCAAGCCGTTCACGCGTGCTGGCGGCTTCAAGGGAACGGCTATCAAGCCAATGTGGTCCTATCGCCGCATGACGGAAGAATTCGGCCCTTGCGGCATTGGCTGGGGCATCGGGGAACCATCGTTCCAAGTCGTTCCTGCTGGCGAGGAAATCCTTGTCTATTGCACCGTGTCCATTTGGCACGAGAAGCTCGACCAGCGCGTTTTTGGCGTCGGCGGGGACAAGGTTGTCTCCAAGACAAGCAGCGGACTTCGTAGCGACGATGAGGCGTTCAAGAAGGCCTACACCGACGCTGTGACCAACGCCATGAAGATGATCGGCGTTGGTGCTGATGTGCATATGGGCATGTTCGACGACAACAAGTACGTCAACACCGTGCGCCAGGAGTTCGCTGGCGAAGGCAAGGAAGCTGCTCCCGCTCCTAAGCAGGACAAGCCCATCAGCTCCGCCGAGCAAAAGCGCCAGTTGGCCGAGATCGACAAGGATCTGCTCGATTGCCATTCCGAAACCGACGTGAAGCGCTGCGCCGATATCTGGCAGTCCATCTCCACCCGTGACGGCTGGTCGCGTGACTACAAGGTCATCGCCAAGGAGAAATTCGACGCCAAGCGCGCCGAGCTGAAGGCCAGCGAAGAAATCCTCGGCGATAGCGGCGTTCGCAATCCTGCCGGCCGCGAACTGCATTCGATGGAGGGCATGTGATGGCCGGAAGCGTCAACAAGGTAATTCTTGTCGGGAACGTGGGCGCTGACCCAGAGATTCGCCGCACCCAGGATGGACGACCGATCGCCAATCTTCGCATTGCTACGTCCGAAAGCTGGCGTGACCGGAACTCCGGTGAGCGCCGCGAAAAGACCGAATGGCACACCGTGGTCGTGCTGAGTGAGGCCATCGCCAAGACCGTAGAGCAGTACGTGAAGAAAGGCGCGAAGCTCTACGTCGAGGGCGCTCTGCAGACCCGCAAATGGCAGGACCAGAACGGCAATGATCGGTATTCGACCGAGGTTGTCCTGAACGGCTTCGGCTCGACGCTGACGATGCTAGACGCTCAGCGCTCCACCGATGGCGACCGCGACAGCTACGGCAATCAGCACTCCGAATCCGAGGAGATCCCGTTCTGATGGCCAAGACCGAGCAACCACCGATCTACGTTCATAGGCGCGGGAATGTGCTCGCGCCTGAAATGGAGCTCGACGCCGAGCTTATCCAGCGCTTCCACCCCGGCGACCGGATAAAGGTGTCTCTGCACACCGGTCGGTCTCCGTCAAAGCTTCGCTGGTACTGGGCGTACCTCGGCAGGATCGTGAAGGCGAACGAATGCGCGCCCTCACCTGAAGCGCTCCACGACGTAATCAAGCTCCATACGGGGTTCGTGACGCCGGTCATGGTCAAGGGCTTCACCGTCGCCGTGCCGAAGTCGATCAGTTTTGCCAGCATGTCAGAGCAAGAGTTCGACGCGTTCCTGGCTACCGCCACCCGTTGGGTCGAGCAGACCTATGGGATCAGCCCAGAGCAAGTTTTCGGAGAGGATGCAGCATGAGCAACGCAATGCAGGACCATCTACGGCGCTTTCCCAACGCTCGCCCCTCCACCCTCGCCTATCTCGAAAAGAGAGCGGAAACCACCGCCCAGTTGCGCCGTGAGATATCCGACATGAACTCCCGCCCAAGAAACGAGGGAGCGGTAAGGCGCATGATGCGAGGGATTGCTGCGCTCGTTGCGAGGATGCCGGTATGATGGGCGCTGCATGGACGAGAGTGATGCAGCCTACATTTGGCGCGATGAAGGTCCTTGAGAGCGAAGCGGCTCTTGTACCGCCTAAGAAGGCTATTTCGGACGACATGCGCTTGATGGTCGATATCCTCGACCGTCTAGGCGAAGTCCGCATGAATCCGGGATGCTACCGGATCGGCGCGGATACTATGGTTGTCCATCCGGTTCTTTACGCGCAGTTGCGCCGTCGCCTGTCCAACTCGATCGACAAGATGGCGATGGATGTCTTCTATGGAAGGGGTCTGTAGATGGCCCGTAAACACTTTTCCAGAAAAGAGCGCGTCCGCATCTTCGACCTTCACCGAGGCCGGTGCCACATCTGCGACGAGAAGATTCAGGTTGGTGAAGCGTGGGAGCTTGAACACGTCGTCCCGTGGGAGCTTACCCGCGACGATTCAGACGACAACGTTAAGCCAGCCCACTTCAGTTGCCACAAGGTCAAGACCGCCGATGACACCGCGGCGATCCGAAAGGCCGACCGAATACGCGCCAAGCACATTCGGGCCGTACCTCCATCGTCTTTCCCCGGCGGGAAGAATTCGAAATGGAAGAGAACTCTAAGCGGGAAGGTTGTTCTACGATGAAAAATGACATCGCAGGGAAGCGCTTTGGCCGTCTCGTCGCTGTTGAGCCGGTATCTATCCAAATATCTGCTAGGCCCAGAACCTACTGGAAATGTATTTGCGATTGCGGGACCGAAAAGGCAATCCCGCGAGACGCACTGTTGTCTTCGAAAGTGCCAACAAGCTCGTGCGGGTGCTTGCAGCGTGAATTATTCGGCAATGCCAATCGAACTCACGGCGGGAGTGACACCGACCTTTACAGGATTTGGTGCAATATCAAAGACAGGTGCAATAATCCTGACAACAAAGCCTTCCGAAACTATGGCGCACGAGGGATCAATCTCTGCGCTGAGTGGTCAGAAAGCTTCCCCGCATTTGTGAACTCAATGGGGCCAAGGCCAAGCAAGCTGCATTCAATAGACCGGATATACAACGATAAGGGCTATTCTCCCGAAAATTGCCGATGGGCCACAAAGCAGGAACAAGGCCGAAACCGGCGCGGATTAATTTCCACTCCTGATACGACAAGTCTGAAGGAAGCCGCCGAAAGGGCCGGGATTGTCTATGGGACCGTCCACGCTCGGGTTTTCAGACATGGCTGGACGATAGAAGACGCGCTCACAATCCCCGCCAAGGTTGGTCAAAAAATCCGTCACCGTTCCGCCCTCTCCCAAGGATCGCAGCCATGAAGCGCGAGGAAGAACTGAAGCCCTGCCCGTTCTGTGGCTCAAACGCCCACGTAGAGCAGTACGGCGATGCTCGGCAGTCCACCAAGTATCAGTGCGACAACTGCGGTTGCATGCTTGAGACCGGAGAGGAATGGGGTTTCGGCCGTGATTGGAACCGTCGGGCACTCCTCTCCACTCCAAAACTAGAGCCGGTAGGATGGGAAACCGATGCGGAATGGGACCTGGAAATGCGATGTGCCAATATCACAGAGAACACGCCATTCGCTGAAGTCAGCAAGCTTATAAACGATCTATGGCAGCAATATTGCCTCGCAGCCGAACCAAAGCCAGAGGCGGAAGGCGTTGACCACCAAGTTCAACACTCAAAGCCGGTTGTCTCCCAAAACACGAAGATCGTGGAACGCGACATATATGAAGTTGCAAATCAGCTTGGCGGGTACGTCGGACCCGATACGCCAGAACGGCTAAAGCGGTTTCTCCTGAAAGAGGAGAAGGCAGCAGCGGCGCTCGCGGATGAGATAGTTCGCCTCCGCTCCGAGCTAGCCAAAGCCCGCAGTGCGGCGATGGAAGGTTGGCAGCCTATTGAGACCATGCCCACCGATCGCGAGTTTCTGGCGTTCGGATACTATTTTTACCCCGGCGATAAGGCTCCCACCGTCTACACGATGATTGCTGAGATATCCCTTGGCGATCCGGAATGGCCTTACCGCACCCATGAAGGAACACACCGTAAGGGCTTTTTCTCCCATTGGTGCGATTTACCGAAACTTCCCGAGATCAAAGCAGAGGGGGAGAGCCGGGAATGACTAGAGCCGCCCTCCTCAAGGAATCGGACCTGCACCGCATGGCCAAGATTGCGAAGCGGGACGGCGTTCGGGTCGAAGTCGAGGTAAATGGGAAGATCATCCGCATTTCCCCCGATATTCCCGAAATTAACAAGCCGGCCAGGGTTGACTTGCAGCCGGAAGACTTCACGTCTTTAGCCGAATGGCAAGCGTGGAGAGATCAGGAACGTGCTCGTGAAGCTCAAAGGCGTTCATAAGGTCAAGCGCAAGCTGGCGAACGGCGAAATCAACTGGCACTACTACGCGTGGCGTGGTGGCCCGAAGATGAAAGCCGCGCCAGGAACCGAGGAGTTTGCTGCCGAGCTGCTACGCCACAAGGCTGAGAACGCCCCGGTTGAGGTCAACACCCTCGACAGCCTGATAGACGCGTTCGTCAAAAGCCCCGCCTTTGCGGCACTGGCAGAGAAGACGCAGGACGCGCACAAATTCTCCCATAAGGAAATCCGCAAGGAATGGCCTAAACTGCCGCTGAAGCTAACCCAGCAGCGCGGCATGAAGGCAATGATTCGCAAGTGGCATCAGACCTTTGCCGCCAATCCTCGCACCGCGGATCAAATGCTATTCTCCCTCTCCCGCGTCTTCACGTTCGGGATCGACGAGGAGTTGATCGAGAAAAACCCCTGCTCCGGTATCAGCCGTCTCTATACGGGATCGCGCAAGGAAAGTGTTTGGACGCCTCAGCTTATCGCCCTCTTCCGTTCCAAAGCCAAAGGGCCAATGCTCCTAGCCTTCGAAATGGCCATTCATACAGGGCAACGCCAAGGCGATCTCCTGATGCTGACGTGGAAACAATACGATGGCACACACCTGTCATTTGAGCAAGGGAAGACGAAGAAACGGGTTCGGGTGAAGGTCCACAGCAAGCTCAAGGCCATGATCGACGCCCTGCCAAAAGACAAGATGCGGATATTGAACAACTCGCGCGGAAGGCCGTGGACAAAGGACGGCTTCAAGACTTCGTGGGGGAAAGAGTGTGCTCGGCTTGAGATCGAGGGGGTGACGTTCCACGATTTGCGGGGAACCTTTATCACCGATCGGCGCCGGGAAGGATCGACCACAGAGCAGATTGCGTCGATCACGGGACACTCGATTGCAGAGGTCGGGCGCGTGCTTGAGAAGCACTATCTGGCGACGGACCAGCAGACCAGCGATGCGGTCATTCTGCGGATGGAAAAGAACATCACGTGAATGGATTGTGTAAACGGCTTCGAAAAAACTGTAAACGGGGTCAAAATGGCGTATAATATTCGCGCTAAGTTATTGATTTTATGGCGACCCCTGCAGGAATCGAACCTGCGACAACCTGCTTAGAAGGCAGGTGCTCTATCCAGCTGAGCTAAGGGGCCGCATGACCGAATTCGCACCCGGTCAAATCTGCGGATGAACGCGGATCAATGCGTCCAGGGTTGCGTCCGCGTATAGCGGAAATTGTCAGGATAAGCCACGATCTGGCGCTGCGGATCCTTCGGGGCAATAACCCGGTACTCGATGCCGTTACGCTTCGCGTAAGCCTCAGCGAGTTCCTGCGTTTCGAAGGTCAGCTTCAGCTGCTGGCGCATATCCGAGGAAGACGTATAGCCCATGATCGGATCGATGGTGCGCGGCGTCTCCTGATCAAACTCAAGAACCCAAATATGTGTCTTTGCCTTGCCGGACTGCATCGCGGTCTTGGCTGGACGGTAGATCTTGGCAGACATTGCTGCAGGGCCTCCGATTTAGCGGCTTTCGCACTTGAAACTTCATTCTGCCCCACAAGGCAGCTACTCTTGACGCAAACCATCGCACGAAGAGATGAATTTTGCTTAGCGGCGAATCCCTTTCTTTTCAAGAAAAAAGCCGTACCAGTCGCAGCGCTGTTCAACCGTTTCCAACAGGCGCCTTCCTCCCGCGATCATCGATTGTCATGCTCATATCGATCGCTTCACACCGCAAGCTTGAGGAAAAGAATGCTCACACCAAGGTTGGGGATAGGCGATTTAGATATTGCGGGCGCGGGGCGAACCGTGTATTGGCCTCCCTCGTCGGCACGGAGTGTAGCGCAGTCTGGTAGCGCATCTGGTTTGGGACCAGAGGGTCGGGAGTTCGAATCTCTCCACTCCGACCACTACCCTTCCCCTCCACATCAAGACTTGTCGGACTTTCGCAGGGCATCCTCCGATCGACGCTTCCGAAAACTTCGATGCCGTACTGGGGCCTCCGCGTTGTCCCAGGAATCATAAGTCTAAGATTTCCAGTTCTGAATGGCCGGTTCGGCGAGGCACTTCACCTAGTCCTGATCGGCATTGTCAGAATTTGAGCGATCCGGATCAGCGCCACGGAGAGCCTGCACGCTGGCTGCGGCAATAAGACCCGTAAGGACAATCCCGCATAAGCCGATCACCAGAGCCAGCACCCGCGCGATTGTCTGCTTTGGTACGAGGTCGCCGTAGCCGATCGTCAATCCCGTAACAAAGGTGAAGTACAGGGTGTCGCCGAGCTGCCATCCTTCGATCCATCCGACAAGTGCGCCTGACCCGACGATGACAACGAGAACACCGGAGAAGATCGGCCACAATATTCGAAGTTGCTGGAAGAGAGAGGCGAAGAACCGCCTTCTCATCCTCCTCGATTTAAACTTGCTCTCTGTGCCTCGCGTCATCGGCGCCGCTTTCCTTGCGCTTCCAAGGTGCCTGATTGAGTTTGCTTTGGCGTCGCTGCAGAGCTATCGCGCGGCGCGCCTAGAAGTAGCCTTTCGATCACGTCGGTCCAGCTGGAGGCAAGACAAACAAGGTGAAGGCGAAGATCGCGTAGAGGGCAAGTGCCATCACTCCTGCGTACCAGGCGCCTCGACCACCGTTCGACAGAAGCGTAGCGGCCACGGTGGCGACGATCATCATTGTAACTGCCCCGGGCCAGAACTGCAGCGTCATTGGTTCCGGTCCGATGACGTAGCTGACAATGACCAGCAGCGGGGCAACGAAAAGCGCGATCTGGGCGGCGCTGCCGAGCGCGATCCCAACGCTGAGATCAAGGCGATCCGCCCGAGCTGCCGAAAACGCGGTGGTCATCTCCGCGGCCGCACCAACAAGGGCGACCACGATGAAGCCGACGAACGCCGGTGTCATTCCCAGATGTTCAGCCGCAACCTGAACCGACCCGACGAAAATTTCACTGACCAATGCGACCAGCACGGTTACGCCGACGAGAATGGCGATGCTGAGGCCAAGCGGCCAGGTAGCCTGCTCTTCGTCCGCGTGACCGGCACTGGCGAAAAGCTCCTTATGTGTTCGCAAGGAGAACAACATGCCCAAGGCGTAGACGGCGATGAGGATGACCGACAACCCGAGGCTCACGTTCTGAGAGATGGCGAGCGGTGGCGGCTGATCGACTTCACTGATGATCGACGGCACCAGAACGGCAATGGTTGCCAGGAAAAGCAGGCAGGCCTGGAAGCGAGCATTGACGCGATTGAACTCCTGCAGGTGATGCTTCAACCCGCCGAGTAGAAATGCGCCGCCCAGCATGAACAGGGTGTTTGTAACGATTGCGCCGGCCAGCGATGCCTTGACCAGCAGATATTGTCCCGTCCGCAGGGCCGAAAGCGATATCACCAGCTCGGTCAGATTTCCGAGCGTAGCATTTAGCAGGCCGCCGACCGCGTCGCCCGTT
Source organism: Rhizobium sp. RHZ02 (assembly GCF_014851575.1). Lineage (NCBI taxonomy): Bacteria > Pseudomonadati > Pseudomonadota > Alphaproteobacteria > Hyphomicrobiales > Rhizobiaceae > Rhizobium > Rhizobium sp. RHZ02. Next base: position 75,434 of record NZ_JACUZX010000029.1, on the reverse strand, counting down.
CTCGCCGCAACCGCCTCGGTTGCACGGCTAAGGAGCGTCGCCAGAGGAATGATTGCAAGGACCGATATGAAAAACAGCAGCGTATGACTGTCCGGAACCAGGTGCTCCAGGACGATGACGATCGGCACCAGCACGATCAGCCAGAGAACGGGCGTGTGTCGCAGTTCTTGAAGAACACTTCTTCCGATGCCAGCAGATGGAGAAGATCGTCCGTCGGAGCTGCTCATGTCGTTTCTCCCATCATAAGATAGTCTCGTTTGCAGGCGATGCATTCTCGGTAGGAGTACTCATCCGATAGGATCGCGATCGGCAGCCGAATCGAGCGTCTGCAAAGACCGCCAGCAAAGCAGGCGTTTCCCAACAGCGTTAGTCTCGGGGCGTTCATCCGAGCCTCCACACTCCCAGGGGGCGGCCCATCAACTGCTGGCGCGCGGCATCGTTTCGACGCCGCGGCCTCTTTCCGATCAGGACTTAATCTTGAAGACACCGAGGTTGATAAGTTGAACACGTCTGTTGTTCGACCCTTTCACGTCAGTGCCTTCGATCGGTAAGTGTTCCCCGACACCGACCGCGTAAAGGCGCGCCGGATCGACGGCAAACGTCGTCGATAGTGCTTCTTTGATTGCAGCAGCACGCTGTTCGCTGAGATCGAGGTTATGTTTTTCGTCCCCGGTCGCGCTGGCATGACCGACCACGAGGAACTTGTAGTCCCACAGGTTCGGATGATGCAACGCGTCGGCGATCAGCCCGAGGGTGCGATAGGAATTCGGCTGGATGGCGACAGAGTCGTTCTCGAAATCGATCTCGACCACCATCTGCGGCAGCTTCCCTATCCGCTTCCAGTTCGGAAGCGCAGACATCGGCTGGTTACCGCCGTTGATGGCCTCCTGTCGCAATATCTCGAGGTCGATCGCAGGAGCCGCCGCCCTGAGTTTACCGAGTCCCTTGACGATGCGCTCCTGGGAGACCTCCTGCGCCGACGCAAAGCCGGAAAACAATACCCCCGTGGCCAGAACGAGAATGGCTTTGGAAATAAGACGTTTCATCGGTTTACCTCCAACCTGCATCGGTGATGACCTGATTGCATTCCTTGCTGACGCGCTTTTCCTTTTTCACCAGACAAGCCAGCACGAAGCCGTCACCCTTGATGCCTGAGCAACTTTTGGACATGTCCCGCTGGCAGACCCGCTCGTAGGCGGTCTGCGCGTGTTCTCGCTGGGTTATCGATTGGAACACTGATGTCAGCGAGCCTTTGCAAGTGGGCGACACTTTTGCCGCGTTCTGCTGCAGGCAGTCGGCGATCCGTCCGCTGCCGAGGTTCAGTCCCTTGCACAGTTTCTGGATGTCCGTGCCGCAGTCGGCGGCGAGCTTCGTGACCGCATCCGCATAGCTCAGCGTCTGCGCCGGAGCATTCCCGGCAAATGTCAGCGTCGCCAACGTGAGCGCCGCCGTAAGAATTCCGCGTTTGAACATGTCGCCCTCTCCCTGCCTCGACGATCTAGGCGGTGAATGTTCTCACGAAGCGCTATGATTGGGGACGTATATTACGGTAGCGCACACCGCAGAGCACTCACTTCGGCGGCGCGGCAGTACCTGCTTCGTGCGCCCGGATCGCCTGCGCGGCAGCCACCGCGCCACCCTCCTTGTCGTCACCTCCGACCTGCACCGTCGGTTGGGCGAACGTGATCCCGTTTGCCAGGAACAACTCGCGAATCTTGGCGTAGGCCTTGCGGCGTATGTAGGTCTGCATGCCGGGAACCGTGGTCATGGCGAAGCTCAATACGATTCCGTAGTCGGCGAACTCCTCGACACCCTTCATCTTCAAGGGCTCGATAAAGAGCGGCCCGAGTTCCGGGTCATCCTTCAGCTCCGCTCCGACCTTTTTGGTCAGCTTGCGTGCCTTGTCGATATCGGTGTTGAAGCCGACCGTGATCCTGAACTTGTCGATCACCCAGTCGCGGCTCATGTTCTGGACGGCTCCGAGTTCGCCGAATGGCACGGTGAAGACCGGACCGCGATGATGACGAAGGCGTACCGATCGCAGGCTGAAGCCCTCCACGGTTCCTTTGTAATCCTTGGCCTGGATGTATTCCCCAACCCGGAAGGCATCATCCAGCATGTAGAACACACCGCTGATGACGTCCTTGACGAGGGTTTGCGAACCGAAACCGATGGCAACGCCGAAGATGCCGGCTCCCGCGATCAATGGCCCGATCTGTACGCCCATTTGGGCCAGCACGACCAACGCCGCCATGACCGCGACAACAACAGCCAATGCATTGCGAAAGATCGGAAGAAGCGTGCGGAACCGTGCCCGTTTGGCGGCATCAGCGGGCGCAAGGGATGTTGCGTCGGTCGCCACCCGCAACGTTCTATCGATCCAGCCTCTGGCCAGTTGCCAAAGAAAATCAGCAACCACGAGGATCAAAACACTCTTCAGGCCCCCGTAGAAAAGGGCAGCGACAACAGGATCGCGCTGACCCAATGTGTCCGGATTGAGACGCCAAACAAGTGCCAGCCACCCGACGGCGAGGAAGATCACCGCCGCGCGTGCGCCACGGACGATCAAGACACCACGAAGGCTACCGGGATCGCTTACGAAAGACCCTGCCACGCGGCCAACGGCGTTGAGCATCGCCGGTAGTACGAGGACATAGACGCCGATCCAGAAAAGGCCTCTCATGTCGAGGCACCAGATGATCCACAGCGCGACGAGGAAGGCAACCACAGCCGCTTTCCACGGCCGAGATCGCTGCGACGTAGCCCACACCATCTCGATCGCGACAAATAGCCCAACGACCGACAAGCAGTAGCTGATTGCATCCCTAACCAGCGGCGGAACGCCCAAAGGTTCTCCGATTGCCGCCGTGGCAACGGCAAAGCAGACAAGCCCGAATAGGATCATCAACCGTGTGCGCAAGAACGGCGTGATACCGGCGGCGGACAAAAATGCGACCGCCAGCCGAAACGCGACGAATGCCGTGAGATAGGCAAGCAAGGTGATACGGGCGAGAGGCGGCCATTCCACGGCAAAGAACACGATCGCCATTGCCCCCGCGAAGATTCCGACTGGGGCCAGTCGGCCAAGGAGCGTTTCGCGGGGCTTGGCTAGCCTGCGGTACAGCCCCTCGACGAGGAGACCGAGAGCGACCAGTCCGCCGAATATGACGAATACGGGCGCATAGCCTCGGCTTACGGCGTCATGCCGTGTTCTGGCAGCGGCGGCCGCCACTTCCGCTGGTATCGCCGGTATGGCCGTGATGATTTCGTGAACGCGCGTCCGCGCCGCAGACTCCCAGCTGACCAAATCGGAGGCGCCTGCGGATGAAGCGGGGCTCTGAGGTGCACCGACCTCCTTGCGACTGTTCAGCCAGGTCTGCACCTCCGGGTCCTGAAGAAGGCGCACGAGTTCGTCGATCTTCTGCTGTGGTGCGGCCGCGGGAGCTTGCGCCACGGCATTGAATGCGAAGAGAAGTCCGGCGATGAGAGACAGAATCCATTTCATGCTGGTTTTCCCCCTATTGCGTCAGCGTCTGCGGCTTCAGGTCGCCGCCAAGCGTATCGTCGGCCGGCCGTGGCTTTCTTCTCTCAGCAAGCGGCTGCTCGATGATTGTCGCCGGAACCGCGACGGCTGTAGCCGCAACCGTACCGATGTTCGTCACCGTGCCGCCGACCACGGCTGTAATGCCTTGGCCGAGCGTGACATTCGAATCCGTAAGTGTCTGGCCCGTCATGAGTCGCTGGCCGATAAGTTGGACGATTTCCGGACTTTCGGCAAACTTGCCGTGATTGAGCCCGTCCTCGGTCTTTACTTTCGTCAAATCGATCGCGGCGATGCCCGCTTTTTCGAGCTTCGACCGATAGGGCTCTTCTGCAGGATTGATGGCGCCGAGACGGGAGACCCGCCCCGAAATGAAGCTCGAAACCGCGAGAGCCTTATCATCCTTGGACACGAAGATCGTGAACTTCGGACGTGGCTCGCCCATTTCGGCGAACTGCTTGGCAAAGACTTGGATATCGATATCGGGGGAAGCGAGGATCACATTGTGAATTTTCGGATCCACATGGCCGTCGCGTATCCCCATCTGCCGCAGCGATTCCATCGCCAGCCAGGTCCCCATCGAATGTGCCATTATGGTGATATTCTTGACATTGGGATCGGCAGCGAGAGTGCGAAGGGCCTGCTCCAGTCCCGTGCGCGAATAATTCGTGCTTTCCTTGTCATACTGGTAGGCGGTGATTTCGGCTCGCGACGGCCATGTGAACAGGACGGGCGTCGCCTCCATCTTGCTATCGTGCACGATCTGCGCCAGCCGGAAGACGGAATCCTCGTAGGTGTTGTTGAAGCCGTGAATGAACACTAGCGCATGTCCGCCGTTCACATGCTGCGCGAACCATTCGCGCCCTTGCGCGATGGTGTCTATCTGCTGAGCATTCGTCACAGCGAAATCGGTTGCCGGGTCAGGTGGGAGACGCTTCGGCCACTGTACCGTGCCCGGCTCGCGCTTCGGCGGAATCGAGACTGTGATTTGCGTCAGGTGCGGCTTGGAACTGCGCTCCCCATTGAATAGCGTCGCCGGGTCCCCAGACGGCTCGCGTGTGGTCGCAACCAGCATCGCAACCTTGGACGATGGTGGAGCGGAAACCGACAGCGGAACCGGCGTCATGACACCGTCCGGATGTCCGCAACTCGTCAGAAAAAAGAGAAGAAGAGGGATACTCCGTTTCACCATGCCTGCATTCCAGCTATTGCCCAGGGGGATGGGCCATCTCAAGCCTGGAGGCTAGCAGGTGGCGTGCGGCGAGGCCTGTAGCATCGCGTAGTATCTGTCGGGACGGACGCCGCCGTGGTACGAAAATTGCCACGCCAGCGAGAGGATGACGGCAACGGCTAGTTGGTCACTGCCGGCTGAACCTGATCGACCGCGGCACCGGCAGCGCGCAGCCCGGCGAGGACGCGCTCTTGGTCTTGCGGACGCGCCAAGCGCATCGAAATCTCGCGCTTTACCACCGGCATCAGCGCAGGAGCCTTCGTGTCAAGCCAATCGAGTTCCCTTTTCGCCTGCTCGATCTTTCCGGACGCGCCAAGGATGGATGCCAGAACCATGCGGTGCATCGGATTGTAGTTTAGATCAGACATTCGCGACCACAGTTCTGCTGCCTGAAGGTCGCCTCTCATGAAGGCGCACAACGCCATCCCGACCTCGTAGTAACCTTGCGGACCTGCGTTCCTGCTGACTGCCTTGGAAACGAGATCGCAGCCCGTATCCCACTTGCCCGCCATGGAGAGACGTAAGCCGTATTCGCCGGCCACCTCGGTGTCGTTGGGATTCAACTGATAGGCCGCGGCACCCGCCTCGAGGGCGGCGCCAACGTCATTGCGAAAGAAGCTAGTCAGCATCAGCGCCTGCAGGACGCGCGGGTTCTGCGGATCAATTACAGCCGACTTTTTCGCCAGCTCCGATGCCGTCTCCAATATCTTTGGCGACGGTTTGGTTCCAAGCTTGTAGGGGAAGCGTACCTGATCGAGGTAAGTCAGCGACAAGAAAGCAAGAGACGTGGCGTCGCTCGGAAACTTCTCGGTCACGGACCTGAGACATTCCTGTGCTGTCTGAAGCGCTTCCGCCGTCATGCTTCTGCGATAGTTGTAATAGGACAGGCTGCAATCATATGCGTCCCATCCACCCGCCCCATCCGGGGCTATGTCGGTCTGAAATACCACGCCAAAGGGTTGGGCGACGGCGGTCGCGATCTCCTCTGCGAGAGCGGTCTCGACTTCAAACACGCTCTGTATTCGAAGATCGGAATCGTAGTGGTTGGCCCAGATGACGGCGCCGTCGGAACGACGCACCAGGCGCGCCGTGGATCGAACACGATCGCCATCTTGTCGAACACTTCCCTGGAGGGCGTATCGAGCATTCTGGAGGCCGCTCACAGCGTCCTGATCATTACCGGACGCATCGACGACCAGAATGTCCTTGAACTTCACGAGCTTCGACATGATTTCATCGGTCACGCCGCCCGAAATTCCCGAAAATCTGCTGCCACCCGCAATATCCTCGAAGCGATCCACGGCTATCGTCGGTCGGCTGTTGATGGAAGCAACCTCCTTGGAGGCCGGCTTTATGCCAAGGAAAATGGCCCCTGCAGCAATCGCGGCCGCCATTGCCGCGCCAGCTATCAGCCAGCGTTTTCCAGCGGATCTGGAAGCCGCCGGTGCTGCGACAACCTCACTTGATGAAGGCTCGACAGAGACTGGAGAAGGCGGTGCCATCGCCGCGTCCGCTGTGTCGCCACGGCAATGCGACGAAGCTTGGAATATGGGAACATATCGGCCCTTGGGAATCGTGATGACAACCGGCTCGCTGCCGCCAGCCATCAAATAATAGCGCTCCAGCTCCCGCCGGATGCGCCCAGCCTCGATCCGCACCGCGGGATCGCCCTGAGCATCGAAATTCTGCCTTCCGAAAACGACCTCCGCGATCGTGTAGGCCTTGAGGTAGTGGGATCGACCGGCGAGCGTCTCCGTCACGACATACACCAGGAACCGCCGGGCTCGCTCAGGGAGGTGAACACTCTCGCTTCCGAGGATGCGCTCCAGCTGGTCTTGCACTTCCTCGGCAGATGGCGCTACAGGCGCCACGTCGCCTGACCTTGCACTTGCCATCGAATTCCCCTCGATGCTGACTAAGCACAACCCAATGCGTATGTTGCTAGCAGATAAACATGACCTATACGTTGTGGCAATACCGGGTTCACAATCGTTCGGGCAACACTTGCCCTTGGCGAGTGAGGACCACATGCGTTGGCTCCGGGTGGGCTCAATCGCAGCCAACATCACATATGTCGCCGTTGGTACCGAGGTATTCTACCGTATTCTACGCCGCTCATCTGGAGAACCGTGATAGCGTGTCTCCCAGCGACCAATACGCAATCACTGCTGTCGTTTGTGCACCAGGAGGGGACGGTGGCGCGAATGGGCAAGTCATTCAATCGTCTAGGCGAGGCTGCAAGATGCGGTCTGGCGCGCATGTTGTTAAGGTTACCGGCATCCCAGCGCGAGGCTGTGCGGTTAGCCGCCAATGGGCGACCGTTGCTTGATGAAGTGCTGGGTGCCTATGAGGAGGCGTGCCTCGCACTCGAACGGTTCCGCAAGGAGGCCAGCGCCGAGCTCACCCTGGTCGATGAATATGAGGAACTTTGTGTGGAGTTGGAGGGCGACGTCATGCGCGAGGTGTTCGGCGCACGTCGCTAAACCGCCCTTCTCACGCCGGGCCTGTCGAGGAACAAGACACCCGCTGCATTCCCGCTTTTCGGGAGAAATTCGGCGCTGCCTCAAGCAGCCCCGTGTCACCGCGTGGCGCGAACGCCTACTTTTTCTTGGTCGTCGTGGCGCTCATCACCTTGTCGCCAGGCTTGATGCCGAGCTTGGCCGTTACACCGGCATTGAGTTCGATCACGTACTTCACCTCCGTCATCGAATCGATGATGTCCTCGGAGTACGGCACCGCGTTCTGCTTGATGTTGCGGATCGTGCCCGTCGAGTCGACGAACAGCATGTCGAGCGGCAGGATGGTGTTCTCCATCCACATCTGCACCCGCCGCGAAACGCCGAAATCGAAGATCATGCCGGCGTCTTCGGCCATGTCCTTACGATACATCAGCCCGCGCTGGCGTTGCTCGTTGGTGTCGGCTATCTCAACGATGAAATTCAGCCGCTTGCCGGACGCCGTCTGGATAATCAGCGGTTCCGTGTCGAAGGTTATCGGCTGTTGGGAAAGGGCCGGCACGGCGAGAATGAAAAAAAGCGCCGCGATGGCGCTTCTGATCCAGTGAGCTGCAGACATACGCATTAGTGCGCGCGGCTCACCGGGCTCGGCACATCGGGATGGATCTCAGCGGCCATCAGCCCCTTGTCGCCATCGCCGTAACGGACGAGCACCACCTGCCCCGGACGCAATTCCGTGAGACCAAACCGACGCAGCGTTTCCATGTGGACGAAAATATCCTCCGTCCCCTCGCCCCGCGTCAGGAAGCCGAAGCCCTTCGTGCGATTGAACCACTTGACCAGCGCACGCTCGAGCCCGCTCGTCGCCGTCACCTGCACATGCGTGCGGACCGGCGGCAGCATCGAAGGGTGTACAGCCGTCGACTGGTCCATGGAAAGGATTTTGAACGCCTGGTAACCGCGTTCGCGCCGTTGGATGAGCGCAACGATCCGCGTACCCTCGAGAATTGTCTGGTAGCCGTCGCGACGCAGGCAGGTCACATGAAGAAGAACATCCTGCATACCGTTGTCGGGAACGATGAAACCGAAGCCCTTGGCCACGTCAAACCACTTGACGACGCCAGTGATTTCAATGAGATCGACCGCTTCCCCCGCGAGTTGATCGAGGTCGCTGAATTCCTTTGACGAAATTCTGTCAGCCATATCGCCAGTCCCTCAATACGCGTCACACTGTTACGGTTAACTGATTCTTCACATCAAGATTAACATGTTGGTAACGGATTAGCGCAAGTCCTACTTTTCGATTATTCGCAGTTGCCAATCATACCCCGCTATCTTGCCCGAAGCTGGTGTTCCGCCACATAAGATTCCGACAGAATCCAAGACCCCGCATTAGAGAGGAAATAGAATGCGTTATCTCCACACCATGGTTCGCGTGAAAGATCTGGACGCCTCCCTGCATTTTTACACCAAGCTCTTCGGACTCGAGGAAATTAGGCGCACGGAGAACGAGAAGGGCCGCTTCACGCTCGTTTTCCTTGCAGCGCCCGGCGACAAAACCGAGGCCAGTGCCAAGGGCGCGCCCTGCCTGGAACTGACCTACAATTGGGATACCGAGGACTACACGGGCGGCCGCAATTTCGGTCACCTCGCCTATGAGGTCGACGATATCTATGCCACCTGCCAGAAGCTGATGGACAACGGTATCACCATCAATCGTCCGCCGCGCGACGGCCACATGGCCTTCGTACGCTCACCGGACGGGATCTCGATCGAGATTCTGCAGAAGGGCGGCAGCCTCCCGACAGCCGAGCCCTGGGCTTCGATGGGCAATACCGGCGCCTGGTAAGCCGAGGCTTTTGCGAGGCTTGCGGCTTTTGCGATTTCGGACCTGCGTGTCCGCATCGCGCTTGCCGCAGGCCAGTGGCGCGGGCACTCTCCAGCCGACTCGAGGCGAACGATGCGTTTTGGCGCAGCTCTCGCCGTCCTCTGGAGAATGCTCGCGTGCTCGCTGTTGAAAAGCGGATAGCTTTCGGACCTGCCCTTCTCATCGCCACGTCAGCGCTGGTGCTCAGCGGCTGCGTGTCGGACAAGAAGGCCGCCGACGCTGCCGCTGTCGTTTCCCCAGTCGAATCGACTGCAGCCGTTCAACAGGCCACCGCCGCGCCCGCCGCCCAACCCGGCTATCGCGACCCTATGGTGGCGAATGTATCGGGTCAGCAGCCGGCCCAGGTTCCGGCCGCGCAGACGATGGCAGTAGGATCGACCGCTTCGGCTCCCGCCAATATCGGCGGTCTCGCAATGCAATCAACCGGGATCAACGCGCAGGCGATGAGCATCTTCTCGGCACACACGCTGCCGCAGAACAACCCGACATCGACCCAGGTGCAACCCGTCACGGGCAACGCCTACACGCCGGCTGGTGTCAGCCCCATGCGCTCGAGCGTCTACAGCAGCCAGCTTCCTGTCGATCAGCCCCAGCAAACGCAGCAGACTCACCCCCTGTTGCCGCAGCAGTCCTCACAGAACACGGCCATACGCGGCGAGCCGGTTCAGAGTGCCTCGCTCTCGACCGGAGCACTGGCAGGCCAGACGATGAATGCGCTCTATAGCGCGCCGAGGCAAAACCTGCTCGGCAGTCTCTCCGGGCTACTGCAAAAAGCCTCACTGCCCGGCATGACGCGAATTGCGCCCAACGGCCTGCATCTTCAAAACGACAAGGTAGAGGTCGGCTGCTTCAAGCCGAACCTGTTGAATGTGATCAGGGCGGTCGAAAAGCACTTCGGCAAGCCGCTCGTCGTCACGTCGGGATATCGCGACCCGGACCATAACCGCATGGTCGGCGGCGCCGAAGAATCCATGCACAAGACATGCGACGCGGCCGATATTCAGATCGACGGCGTGTCGAAATGGGATATCGCAAGCTATATCCGCTCGCTGCCTGATCGCGGCGGTGTCGGTACCTACTGCCACACGAATTCCGTCCATCTCGATACCGGAAAAAGCCGCGACTGGAACTGGGGCTGCGGTGGTGGGACGGCTGCATCGCCCCTTGCTCGCGCTCTGTGACGCTCACGCTTCGCTGCCATTAGCGTTACGAAAGCTCGTGTGAAGGATTGGGAACATCGATCCATAGCGTTTTGATTCGGCTGCAATAAACGCCATTTCGCTGCCGCAAAAGAATCCTGTCATTATTTTGAAAAAAATCCAATTTGCTGCTTGCGGGATTCAAAGTGCCTGACTATAAGGGCGCCACCACGAAGGAAGCGCCCTTCGTCTATCGGTTAGGACACCAGATTTTCATTCTGGGAAGAGGGGTTCGACTCCCCTAGGGCGTGCCATCGGTCATTGAAATCATTTGGCTTTTGACGTTTACACGATATCCTCGTAACATTGTTGTGCGTCGCGTCAAATGCTAGTGAATCTGGAATGAAATCCGGTCGGTCAACCGACGACGCGTAGCCTTTGAGCCTGTAGCGCCCTCGCCTTGACTCGCGACTCGGCAACACGCCTGCTTCCTCCAGTCGGCCTCCTCAGCGTGCGCAGAACATCTGGCATCCGAGCGTCGACGCTGCCATAAATGAGCTTCATCGAGGGAGGGATGATTATGCAGAAGAACGCGCCGGACTTCAGCCTTGCGGGCAAGGTGACTTTCGTGACGGGAGCGAGCCGTGGCATCGGTCGGGCTTGCGCGCTTGCCTGTGCCGCAGGCGGCTCCGATATTGTCTTGGGGATCCGCGATGTCGCGGCGTCGGCAGGCCTGGTCGCCGAACTCGAGGGCATGGGACGAAAGGTCCTCCCTGTCGAACTGGACATTCCCAACAGGGTCCATATCGCACAAGCCGTCGACGCGGCGCTTACGAAGTTCGGTCGGATCGACGTACTCGTCAACAACGTCGGCGTGGCTCCGGGCAATCTTGCAGAACTCGTTGAGGAGAAAGACCTTGACGAAATACTTGATGTCAACATCAAGGGCACGTTTCTGATGACGCAGGCGGTGGGCCGTCAGATGATCAAGCGCAACAGCGGCCGGATCATCAACATCAGCTCACAGGCCGGCACCGTGGCACTGCGCGGCGAGGCAATCTATTGCATGAGCAAGGCGGCAATCAATCACCTCACGCGCTGCCTTGCAGCCGAATGGGCACGCTATAATGTCACCGTGAATACCGTATCGCCGACGTTCATCCACACGGATGGTACGGCACCTTTTCTATCCGACGCCGACAATTACAAAGCAACGCTTGCTCACATTCCGCTCGGCCGGATCGGTGAAACCGATGATGTGGTGGGTGCCGTCGTTTTCCTTGCGTCACCAGCTGCGAGCCTAGTCACCGGCGCGAACCTGCTCGTAGACGGCGGATGGTCAGTCGCCTGATGCCAAGGTGCACAATGCTATGCAGACGAGAACGACGATTTTCCGTGGGGCGTGTCGGTTTCTTTGAATTCAGCCTGGATTCGACAACGCGTTGGTATCGCTACTCATGCTGAGTATGGACCAGCCTTGCTTCGGCCTGCCCCGCCGAATAGAGTTGCCGGATGGCTAGGCAGGTCCTCTTCGTACAAGGAGCCGGCGAAGGCGTCTACGATTGCTGGGACAGCAAGCTCGTGACCAGCCTCGAGCGCGAACTCGGCGAAAGCTATACCGTCCGCTATCCCCGAATGCCCAATGAGGACGATCCAAGCTACGCAGCGTGGGAGCCTGCGTTAACGAGAGAACTCGCTTCGCTGGACGACGGGGCAATTCTCGTCGCTCACTCAGTCGGCGGCACCATTTTGATCCATGTGCTTGCCGAACAGCAGCCGAAACCGAGGTTCGGAGGGCTATTCGTCATCGCTGCGCCCTTCATCGGCGAAGGCGGATGGCCGAGCGACGGCATCGGCGACTGCAAGGACGTCTCAGAGGGTCTCCCGCCCGGCCTTCCCATCTATCTCTATCATGGCGCCGCCGACGACGTGGTACCCACTGCCCATGTTCATCTCTGTGCGAAGGCGATTCCGCACGCCGTGGTTCGCACACTCGACCGCAGGGATCACCAGCTCAACAACGATATGAGCGACGTTGCACGAGACATACTTTCAGCCGGCTAAGCTGTCAGCACGCCGAAGCGCGCGCCGGTTCTCTTTTCCAGCAAGCTGAACGTCTTGCCGAACAGCCATGCCGTTCCTATTTTCTTGTCAGATGCGCCCTTCGTCTATCGGTTAGGACAACAGATTCTCATTCTGTAAAGAGGGGTTCGATTCCCCTAGGGCGTACCAAACCACTCGATTCCAGATTGCCGAATGGCGCATTGGCGCGAGTTCCATTCATACACGAAATCAGAAGCCGCTGATCAGTTCTACCTTCGAGCCGTCGCTGAAGCGCGAGAGCCGGAACGCTTTCGGGTCGACGACGGGCGCCCGGCCCGTGACGATATCAGCCATCAGCCGTCCCGCTGCCGGTCCAATGCCGAAACCGTGGCCGGAGAATCCGGTCGCGATATGAAAGCCGGGAATGGAATCGACCGCCGAGATGACGGGCACGGCATCCGGCGTGACATCGATGTAGCCGCCCCAACGCTGTGCGATTTCCGCCTTTGCGAAAACCGGAAAAGCCTTCTTCAGACTGTCGAGTGCATCCAGCGTCAACCTCTTCGAGGGCACCGGATCGAGAACACGGTGATACTCGAACGGACTTGCGTCATCCATTGACCAGCGCCGCGGAATGCGCAGCTCGTCAAAGAAGCGGCCAGCGAGGCGGAAGGAAAGCGACTTCCACTCTGCCCGCAAGGCCGGCAGAAACGCAGCAGCATGGCGGAACGAGGCCGGCACGATATCGACGATGTTGTCGTGGCCGCAGGCCACTGTGTAACCACCGTCCTGCCGGTTGCGGATGGCGAAATCCTTGGCCCATATCGTTTGCGCCGGCCCGTCTTCCAGCGGCTTCGTGCGCATAACGCTGTTCAGCACCTTCAGTTGCGGCAGATCGATGCCGAAGCGACCGGCAAACAGGCTGGACCACGCGCCGCCGGCCAGGACCACGGCCTTGCAGGCGATCGCGCCGCGTTCCGTCACGACACCGCTAACGGCCCCTGCCGAGGTCTCGATGCCGCGTACAGCGCACTCCGTGAGAATGGTCGCTCCCTTGTCGCGTGCCGCTTCGGCGATCGCCGGTGCCGCCTTCTGCGGCTCCGCCCGCCCATCGGCCGGCGTGTAGAGCGCTCCCGCCATATCGACACTTGAGCCGGGAACCGTTTCACCGAATTCTTGCGCCGTTAGCATGCGGGATTCGATCTGGTAGCCGTCCAGATTGGTGCGCCAACGCTCGCGCTCCGCCACCTCCTTATCATTGGCGCAGGTGAAGATGATGCCGGCGCGCTTGAAACCCGTATCGCGCCCCGTGCGCTTGTCGAGGCCATCCCAGATTCTCAGCGCCTCTGCCATCAGCGGCACCTCGCGCGGATCGCGCATCGAGATCCGCACCCAGCCCCAGTTCCGGCTCGATTGTTCCTTCCCAATCCCGCCTTTCTCGCAAAGCGTCACGCGCAGGCCGCGTTCGGCGAGTTCCAGCGCCGTGGAGCAACCGACAATGCCGCCGCCGATCACAACGACGTCGCACTCTTTCGGAAGCTCCTCGTCGCCATGGACGGGAACAACATAGGGACCGGGCATGAGGGATTGTCTCCTGGCAGGGACTCAAGATCGTTTGGCTTGTGTAGCCCTACAACCCCGCCCCGATTTTAGGAACCCTGCCCGCGCTTCGTCTGCATATCTTACAGCTTCAGGATCGCTTGAAGGCAAACACATCAACTGGCTCGCCCAAACCACGCAGAGGGAACGCGCCGAGGCTTTCCATGCCTTCCTTGCACGAAGCCATCTCGACGAAGGCCCTGGAGAAGAGCACCGGCCGCTTGATCTCTTTCGTCAGGCTTTCCAGACGCGATGCCACGTTGACCGCAGGCCCAATGACCGTGAAATCCAACCGGCGGCGCGAGCCGATGTTGCCATACATGACGTCGCCGACATGCACGCCGATACCGTAGCGCAGCACCTCGCGACCCTCGCGCGCATTCTCCTCGTTGAGCGCAGCGACCGCGGCGTCGGCCTCCTTGATCGCCGTCAGGAGGTTTCTGCAGGCCATCGGATCGGTCAGCGGGAAGATCGCCAACATCCCGTCGCCCATGAATTTTAGGATCTCGCCGCCGTGTTTCTCAATTGGCTCCGACATCGCGTCGAAATAGCCGTTCAGCAACTCGATCACGTCATCGCGCGGCCATTGATCCGAGATCGTCGTGAAATCGCGCAGATCGCAGATCAGGATCGCCGCACCGACGGTGGCCCCGCTGCCACGTGTTGTCGCCCCAGCAAGGATCTGTCCGCTGGCATGCGGCCCGACATAGGTCTCCAACAACGTGCGCGCGAGAATGTTCTTGAGGCGGATCTCGGTCACCAGTGTCAAGGCGGGCAGAAGATCCTGGAGGAAAGCAGTGTGCTCGTCAGAAAAACCGCCGGGCCGGTCGCTGGCGAAGGTCGCGATGTGGCGCTTTCCGAGTGTGTGCTCCATCGGCCAAGCGATATATTCCGTAAGCCCATCACGTATCAGTTCGTCATAAAATTGATGGTGGCCGTCTCCGTCTCTCATAGCCTCGAGGTTTTTGCGAACCTCGATCGCGCCGCTGAAGATCTCGTTGACCGGACTGTTGCGAAACTGCGGTGTCTTCTCGACGCCATAGCCGAACGTATCGATCTTGGCCTCGGCCAACCCGGTGCGCCACAGGATACGTGCTCCGAGCCATTGCGGATGAAGCGTCCTGAAGTGCAACGATGCGCGCGCTACCGGTACGCCTTCGTTCCGGAGCCGCTGGCACATCTGCACGAAGATGTTGTCGATGAAGCGCTCGTCACGCGTTTCCGTGACCAGCCAATCGATGATCTTTCGCCGACGCGAGGGCCACACGCCCTCACTCTGATCGTTGAAAGACAAAGGCACGTCCGAAACGGATTGCATGGCTATACTCCACAAACACGGTCGCGTCCCGATTGAGAAGGACATCATTCATCCCCTAGATGGTGCGTGACTCTGCAGATTGAAATGGTTGCGTCCATCGGAGTCTGAGTCACCCGGCTTCTAGCCGAGCATACGCCGGGTCTCCACAATCGTCGCAGCGCTCGCTGCCAGCGGCCTGTATTCCAGCCCGATCGCGCCTCGGTAGCCATGTTCGACAAGCCAATCGACCCGTCGCTTAAGGTCGACATTTCCGCTGCCGGGCTCATTCCGTCCCGGATGATCGGCTACATGGACGTGGAAAACTCGGTCGATATCATCGCCGATCACCTCGGCCGTGTCCTCTCCCATGACGGCGGAATGATAGACATCATAGACAATGCCGATCTCGGAACGCCCCGTCGCCCTTACGATCTCGAGACCTTCCACCGTTGAATGAAGGAAATAGCCGACGTGGTCGATCAGCGTGTTGAGCGGCTCGAGGCCGAGGCGAACCCCACTGCCCTCGAGAATTTCGCCGGCGGCGGTCAGGGTTTCGATCAGCGCTGCCTTCTGCTCCTCGCGAGACTTGCCGGCAAGATCATCACCTGCCTGCGCAATCAGGGTGTGCGCGCCGAGGCGTCTTGCCGTTGCGATCGAACTTTTCAGACCTTTCAGAAACGCTTCCTTATTGGTTCTGTCTGTCAGGGCAATCATCGGTTCCGCCACAAAACTCGTGAGTTCTATGCCGGTTTCCGTCAGCGCCCATTCGATGCTGCCGATATCCTTGTTCGTCCACTTCCAGAATTCGACTGCCTCCACGCCGTGCGCGTGCGCAAGGCGGATCCTGTCCGCGAAGTTGTCGGCGTCAGCTGCGAACAGCCATTCGATGCAGGCGGAAAGTCTCATGGCGGCCTCGCTGAATCGGGAACTCTTTCGCCGACAATAGTCGAGCCGCGGCAAATGGCAAAAAGCTTCCATGCTCCGTTTCTGACTTGACGTCATATTCAAGATTGCTAACGTGCGGGTGCGTATTAATCTCCCAACTCCGCCCGTCATCATTGACGGGCGTATCTTTTCCGGCTCGATCCAGAAAGTCAGGAATGGCGACAGAGGGACGATGGC
The DNA here is from genome assembly GCF_014851575.1 of Rhizobium sp. RHZ02. Lineage (NCBI taxonomy): Bacteria > Pseudomonadati > Pseudomonadota > Alphaproteobacteria > Hyphomicrobiales > Rhizobiaceae > Rhizobium > Rhizobium sp. RHZ02. The sequence continues at coordinate 59,118 of NZ_JACUZX010000029.1, read as the reverse complement.
TGCGGTGGGCGTATCGTTTGGCAAAGCACGCATCGTAGCGCTGGTGGCCAGCTTTCTGTTGGCACTTACCCAGATGGCCCTCTCCCAGCCGCCCGCTGCAACGTCGCATCGTGTCTGTGTCTATTCCCTCGACATGCCGAACTCTGGCGAGCGCCTATGTATAACCCGCGAAACTTACGGGCGCGATCTCTGCATCGCGATCGATCACTTCGCGCGGGAAAACGACCTGCCGCCGGAATATTTCGCCCGGTTGATCTGGCGGGAAAGCCGTTTTCAGGCAGGCGCCATCAGTCCCAAAGGCGCGCAGGGCATTGCGCAGTTCATGCCTGGCACCGCAAGGCTGCGCGGATTGAGGGATAGTTTCGATATCCTCGAATCCCTCAAGGAATCAGCGCGCTACCTCGACGAGCTGCGAATACGCTTTGGCAATCTCGGCCTCGCTGCCGCGGCCTATAATGCCGGCGAGCAGGGCCTCTCCGACTATCTCGATACGGGCCTGCTCCCCTTCGAGACACGCAGCTACGTTCTTGACATCACGGCGAATACGATCGAGCAGTGGAAGAACGATCCGCCTGTCGAGGCTGCGCAGTTTCTCATTCCGGACAAATCCTTCATCGATGGTTGCATAGAGCTTGCCAGCAAGCGCCGCCTGACCGAAACCGCCTCGGTCCAACAGGGTCAGTGGGCGCCATGGGGCGCCCAGCTTGCGGCAAATAGCAACGATGCCGCAGCACTTCGCCTATTTACCGCAGTCGCACGTCAACTTCCCGCACCTCTCGCGAGCGAGGAGCCGGTCATCGTGCGCATGCGGGATCGCAGCTTTGGCTTCAGGCCGCGCTTTGCTGCTCGTATCGGCAGAGAGACTCGCGCTGAAGCTGACAAGGTTTGCATGACCGTCCGTGCCGCCGGGGCAGCCTGCACCGTCTTCCGAAACTGAGACCATTTCGGCCCCTGCTGCGGATCGGCGACGGCGAATTTTCCGGTGGAGCCATGAACTTTGGCGCGAGTTGTGCGTTTCCCCGGAGGGAGGAAAGAGCCATGCACAGCACGCAAAACCGACAGATTAGAAATCCGGGGCCGAGGGGCCGGAGCATCGCCAACCAAGGCAGGCGGAACGGTGCCGATTCCGCCGAAGAGCGCAAATTGCACAAGCTCCTCGGGCGCCGCGTCCCTGAACACGAAATTCAGGCGAATATCACCAGTAAGCCACCGAAACTTCGATAGCGGCAGCGAAAATATCAGAAGACCAGAAAATCCGGGGCCGTCTGCTGGGAGGTCAACTTAAGCGTTCCATCAGGCTGGACCACGTATTTCTCGAATGTGCGGTAACCCCATTTTCCCAGGAACGTGTTATTGATCACCGTTCCAGGCGGGTACGGCGAGCGCACGACGCGTCCATAGGTCAGGCTTCCCGGCACAGGCCCAAGCGGCGGTACAGTCGTGTTGCAGCCGGCAAGCGCTATCGCCATGATTATTGGGGTATATCTCATCTCTCCCTCCTGAGCCGAAGCCCAAGCTGGCCGCACAAGAATGCGGCCAGATTTATTCAAGAGCGCGCCAATCGATAGCCGGCGAGACGCCGTTAGCCTTGTGGCGTCAACGTCATGGACGTTCCGGTAGCGGCAACGTTGAGGCCGAGCTGTCCGGTCACGCTCAGCGTCTGCAACTGCACCGAGCCACTGGTGCCGCCGACGAGGATGTTGGCACCAACACCGGCGACAAGCGTCGCTTCGGCCGATGCGCCCTGGTAAAGGCCGCCCAGCGAACCGCGATGGTATCCCGTCGTCGGCGCAAACACCGCCCACACAATCCGGCCGCGCGTGGTAAATCCGATATCAACGCCCAGTTTGCGGATCGCACCCGCGTACCGATCCTGCGTCTCGCTGCCCGATGTCGGGCTGAAAACGCAATCGACCGATTTTGCCGAACCGAGGACATAACCGACACCGCCACCGACGTCACAGGTCAGAATCCCGATCTTGACGCCGTCACTCAGGTCGGGCTCGGGCTGCTGATAAGTGGTGACCAAATCGGCAGCACCGACGCTCGTGGCCAAGGCTTGCATCAGCGATACGGCAGCAACTGCGGTTGCAATCTTCTTCATCATTTTCTCCTTGTATTGCACGGAGATAGATAGCGCATCGCTATGATTTACCAAGGCCGCTGATGCATGGCTGCCCTTCCGATCTTGCACGCTAATTGAGCCAATTCGTGAGCATCCTTGCCAGCGCCCGGCAGCGCGCCGCCCATCTAAAACAGCTCGATCACAGCCAAACACAAGGGCTCGCCCGATCCGCGACCTCAGACCGATTTTGGTGAGACAGTTCTGCCTTGAGGACCGGGAGAAGTAGGCCCGAGAAAACCGCCGTGCATAGGTGGGACGGCCAACGCGGCAAAATCAGGCTGGGGCGTCTAGGGCGGATGGCGGCAGAAACGCCAGGTTCCCGAGAAAAAGCCTCGCTTCACGCGAGGCCGATTCTCTATTCGCAAACCGTTCTATACCTGGTGATATAGTGGTGGTGGCTTCGGTGCTGGTAAGGCACCCTCCAGCATACGTCGCGGCGGGCGTAGCGCGGTCCGTCATAGTCGTAATCACGGTACCTTGGGCCGTATCGGTAGTAACGAGGCGGTGGTGAATCATCATAATACCTGTGGCCGCCGGAACCGAACTCGAAATAGACACCTTGGGCGTCGGCAGGAGCACTCACCAGTACTGCTGCGAGGCCGGCCATTGCGATGATCAACCGTTTCATGGTCAGTCTCCTTTCTCTGGAGATCAACGCGCCAGGCCTGCATATGGTTCAGGTTTTTGAGGTCCTATAGGACCTAAGTCCTACAAGAGCCGGCTGAAAAGACGACAAAGGAAAAGCCCCGCGGTGTCGGCGGGGCTCTCTAATATCGTTGCACTTCAAAACAACGTGCCTAGGGCGGCACGACCTGAGCGAAAAACGCCGGTGGTTCGCTTCTGTTCCCAACCATTGTTCGTTTTGTCCACTAAGATCGATGCGCACACCCGCGCGCCACGTCGATCAGCGTGTGCAACTGTTTCTCGTCACGGACTCCCTGGCGATAAAACTCGATGATGATTGAGGCGATCCGATCGGATTCGTCCGAGGACGCTTCGATCCCCTGCTCGTTGCGGATGTGATCGAGCACCCGATGGCAGACTGACAGATCCATGGAATGTAGCGGCTCGTCGCGACGACTGTAGCGCTTATGTGACATGGTGGCTCCCCTTCCTCGACAAGCAGAAAGGAGCCCCGCAAGCGGGGCAGATGACAGGGACTTTTGGAAAGGCCAAGGCGGGCGTGCGGATCGCCTTGGAACTGTGCCTAAAACGCTGCGCCACACTGTTGGTTCCCACAGTCTTTTTTGCCGTGCGAAAGGACCGGCGGTGGCTCAAGTTCGCCGGAACAGCGTCATTGGCTGGCAGTCTCGGCACTGGTGTTGCTGGAGAATGGCGAGACACATTCGCGCCTCGGTCGGCCGTACGGCTGGTATGTATTGTCGTTTGCCCGATAGGACGCATAACGCGCAAAGCACCACGCGAGATGGTCTGGGTTTCCACTCACCGATCCAGTGATCTCCATCGATGGGGCGGCGAGGGGCGACACGCAGATGCGGATTTGACCGCTGTAGGAGTGATAGGTGTCACGGGCACGATCGTAGGACCGGTATCGCGACGCGCACCATTGTTGATGCTCGTTACGAAGTGACGCCGAGGCGGCGTCCGTCGATGAGTCCTCGGACGCGGAATTTGCTACCACGTCCGCCTTGGGCTTGGGTGCTGCGGATGTAACGGGATAGGCCGCTGACACAAGGGGCGCAATCCGCTCGAACTTCTGACTACGTGCGTCAACCCGCTCGGGAGATGCAGTCCAAAGGTTCGGTGTATCCAGATTCGCGAACTGCCGCCCATCAGGCACGGCGAGGATGTAGGTGGCGGCCGCAGCCCCGATGAAACAGGCCCCGACAGCCGAGGCAATGCCGAACAGCATCGTTGCAATCGCTCTCATGACAGCTTCCCTACCCTCATGACTGATGCATGCGCCCTCTGCGCTCGATCTGCGGAGCCGCACGACGCCTTAAAATGGCGCCTTGCGGCTGCCCCATGGCGAGGCGGCGCAGGCCCGGTCGAGATAATCGCGATCAGCCAAGAAACCCGTGCGAGGGAACTTTGTTCCGCGTCACTATCGTCTTGCCGGCAATACCCGAGCCAAGCGCCGCCGGCGGCGTCTATCCGATCGCCACTGCCCAACAATCATGGATAGTTTCTTGTGTTCCATGTCTCTTCTCCGTGGACGACAAGGCGCACGCTACGTACGGCATCGAGCCGCAGCGTATGTCCTTGACGTCAATTTGATTGGGGTTGGTTGCGCGCAGCATAGCCGCGCTCTCGAACCAGGATCAGTTGAGAACCCGGATAACCTTGCGCGATGAAGGCTCGACGATCAAACGCTCGTCGTGCACGACCGCGTATGCAAACTTCGGATTGGTGTTAGGACAACGGTCTCCGGAAGCGGCTGACCGACGACGATCTTTTCCTCGACGACGACCCGTGCCTGCGGAGCCGGGACCTCGCGGACATAGGTGACAACCGTCTGCGGCGGTTCAAGCATGGCGCCAACTGCCGCACCGGTCACACCGCCAACAGCCGCGCCCACCGGTCCACCGACAATCGCGCCGGTGGCCGCGCCGCCAACGGCGCCATTGACAGTGGACGATTGTGCGAATGCCGCGCCAGACGCAAAGATCAATGCTGCGACCGCGCCAATAGATTGTTTAATAAGCATATTCTCCTCCTTGAAAAGGCGACCCGACGGGCCGCTCTTGAAACCAACGAGGCAAAATCCTCCCGGTTCCACTTGTCAGACCTCGGTCGGAGACGAAACCCGACTTCGGTCCGATCGTCGTCTCAGGTGGACGGATGGGGAATTGGTGATGGAATGGCAGCGGGCGAAGGTCATCTAACCGATGAGGGCGCGCAAACCATTGCTGGAGAGGCGACGGGAGGATCCCGTGCAACGAGGGCGCGCAGCCGTCGGACGGATCGCCCTTCGGCAGGCGCTACCGCCCGTCAGTAACTGCAGGACCGGCCGTCGCTGGGTCTGAAGCCGTCGGAGCAGGCTCGATTCATTGAATCTCCCGGCTCATAGCCTGACGCATTGCCCATCGAGTTCGGGGGCGTCCCGCAGGCCGACAGAAGCGTGGAAAGACTGATCATCGCTCCAGCTGCTACAAATGCCCGAAATCTGCTCATTCATGCTTCTCCTGGCTGCAGCGGTTTACGAGAAAGAGATGTTAGACGAAAGCGGCCCCGCGCTAAACCGCTGTCCCCTGCTTCCATTCAAGCTTCACACAACCCATGCGCCGATCAATGCCTCTGCCTCGAACCGGTGGCTGCCAATTGACACCGTGTCAAGCTGAAAGCTCGTCATCTCAAAGTCGCTGACGCAATTATCGTCCATTTCATCGCTCGCCGAACCAGTCTCTGGTTTGCAACCCACCGACACGATTACGGATTCTGACATTTGCTGATAATCTGGGAGCCGCCACGGTCAGGCCTATCCGGCCTCGCCCTATGCAACTATCGCGTTCTTTTCCTCGTGATGGTCTGGCCGAAACGGTCATGTCGGGCGTTTTTCAGGACCGGCATGAGTCAAACAGTGAGGATGATTATGAGTATCGTCACAATAATGCGTGGATCTTCGCTCGTCTCATCAGTGCTCGCCTTGGCAATAGTGGCGTCACCGGTGGCGCTTCCCCGTGAAGCGATTGCCCAAACCGACATCAGCATACACATCGGGATCGGTAGCAGCCTCAATAGAGGTCGAGGGATAACCTGTAGTCAGGGTGAACGACTGCTTCGCAATCGCGGCTTCCGCGATGTTCGTCGGGTCGACTGCCGTGGCAGGTTCTTCATCTATCGTGCGTGGCGAGGCAACACCCGCTTCGAGATCGCAATCCGTCGAACTGACGGCCGCATTGTCGACATGCACCGCATTAGCCGCCGGCGATAGCTGCAAACCTCCACGCTGCTCTAATGAGAACTCGCTGCTTTAACGCCGACGGGATGCACGCGCCTGTGTCCCGGCGCGGGGCTTGGATGACGGAAGCTACTTTCGATTTTGTGACAAAGTTTGTGACAGAATTGGCAGAATGGCCAGAACTCCCGCTTGGGAGTTTTTTTCTAACTGCTTACTTTTCTTGAGGTTTTTGGTGGGTGATGTAGGGCTCGAACCTACGACCCGCTGATTAAGAGTCAGCTGCTCTACCAACTGAGCTAATCACCCGTAACCGCCGTGTTGCGCGGTGTGAGGGGGCGTATAAACAGGATCGTTCGGCTTGTCTAGCGCCTGCCTGAAAATTCTTTGGTTAAATGCGAAGATTTTTGCGCATGGCTGAAATGCAATGAAATCAAAGGTCCAGCGTTCCGCTTGCGATGCGCACAGCCTGCCCGCCGATCCGGGCATTTGAGATCGTTCCGCCTTCAACATCCATGTGCAGATGAATGAAGGATGGCCGGCCCATTTCCACGCCCTGCTCGATCGTCATGCCATGGTGCCCGTCCGTCAGACGGTCGAAATAGTGAATGGTGCCGGAGAGCGCGGCGGCAGCCGACCCGGTCGCAGGGTCCTCCACGATCCCCATGCCGCTCGCAAACATCCGCGCATGGAATTTCGCCACATGGTTCACGCCGCCCCGGCAGTAGATATAGGCCGAGGCAAGCGCGCCATCCACGAAGGGAACGGTCTCTTCCCAAAGTTGCGGGTCGAACTCCATGTGCTGCGCGGCGCCGACGTCGTGCACCGGCACCATCAGGTACGGCACGCCGGCGCTCCACAACGACGGTACGTGGTTCTCAAAGCCGATCTCGGTCATCTTCAACGACAAAGCATTGGCGATTCCAAGCTTGTCGAGCGGCATCGTGATCTGCTGCGACTTCCGCGGCAGGTCGAACTCGGCAAAACTCGCCTCGCCTTCCCGCAGGCGAACGGCGCAACGCACCGGTCCGACATTTTCCTCCAGCACCGAAACGAGATCGATGCTCGAGCCGCCATGCGCCTGCTCGGCGAGAGCGATCGCCGTTCCAACGGTCGGATGCCCTGCAAAGGGAAGCTCCCGCCCGGGCGTGAAGATGCGGATTCTCGCCGTGTAAGCGGGATTACCCGACGGCTGCACGAAGACCGTTTCCGAAAGGCTCATTTCCTTGGCGATCGCCTGCATGGCGTCATCGCTCAAATCGTCACCATCGAAGATAACGGCGAGCGGATTTCCGGCGAGCTTGCGGTCGGTGAACACGTCATAGACGCTGTAGCTTCGCCCCACATCGGCCTCCTGATGGTCTCGATCCTCGTTTCGCCAACCTGCCCGACCGGACGACCGAGCGCAAGGCGTTAAGCGCCGCGCCGTTCCCGGAAGTACCAGTCGATGACGGGGAGCATCGCAATATTGTAGGGGTGTGCCTTCGGGTCGGCCGAACGTATAGCAACCGCGCCGGCAATCTCCTTGTCGTCGGCAACCAGCATGTGTGCGTGGATCTTCTCTATCATGTCATCGGCGGTCAGGTCGAAGCGGAAGAGACGCAGCACAGTCACCGTGCGCCTGACATGGCTCGCGTAGTAGCGATCGCCGGCCTTGGCCTCGTTGAGGTCAAGCCCCGTCTCCTCCATCACCTCGCGACGCATATTGCCTTCGACGTCGCAACGACCTTCGCTGACGTCCTCGGGTTCGAGGGAACCGGCAGCGAAATAGACCTGGCCGGGATTGGCCGTATGGCTCCCCATGCGGATAGCCACCAGCGCGCCGTCCGAGGTTTCGAGGACCGGATAGGCGAACAGATGGATGCCGCCTTGCCGGCTCGGTTGGCGACGCCACCACATGAATGTAGAAAACGGGATGACATGGCCCTCGCCTGCTATGCCGGCATCGGTTAGAGCCAGCCGCTCCTGAAAGACCATGCGGCCGTCGAACAGCGCCGGGTTTGCAGCCGTTTCCTTCGCCCAGTTCTCCCGGATCGCCTCGTGCTCCGCGACATAAAAGGAATGGTCCCCGGCGAGAACGCGAAGGTCCAGCCCAGCAATCGGAAATACGGTCTGCTCCGGCGGCCAGCCGGCGAAATCCTCGGAGAAATGCAGGTTCATATCAAATCCAGTGTCATGACAACGGGGCAATGGTCGGAGGCCTTTGGCCGGTCCCAGCCGGTGCGAGGATAACGCTCGACCTCCTGGCCGGTCGGGAAGGCCGTGCGGTAAGGCTGTCCATGTCGAACGATCTCCGGCAGGCGTCCGACATTCGTTCTGGCGAGCGCCTTCGAGAGCCAGATGTAGTCGAGCTGACACAGCCATTGCTCTTCGGGTCCACGGGCATGGTAGAGCGTCCAGCGGTCGAGCGGATCACGGCGGCGCACGACATTCTCCAAAAAGCCGTCGCGACTGAAGACGTCGAGCGCGCTGATGCTCTCGACCTGATGCTCGAAGCGGTAGCCCGTTTGGCGGCGCCCGATGACGTCGACGCGCTCCTGATAATCGTTCATGTCACCACATATAACGAACCTCTTGTCATCGGTATGACCGTGAAAGCGGTCCTCGATGATACGGCGAACCGCCAGCGCCTCGGCCCGCCGGATCGGCATGGTGCCGAGCCTGCTGTCGACGCCATTCGTGCGCGGCCCGTCCATCGACTTGAAATGGACCACGTAGAGCGACAGCGCGACGCCACCGATCTCGAGCTCCAGTTCCAGGCAGTCGCGCTTGAAGATCTTGTCGTCGATGCGGTTGGTCAGCGCCAATTGGTCGTTGAAAAGCCCCAGATCGCGATAGGTGAGCATTGCATGGCTCTTGATCTGCTTGAGCTCGATCTTCTGCCCGTCACGTGTCTCTTCCCGCATCAGGACTGCGACGTCGATCCCGCGGCTGTCGTTGCCCTCGACGAGATATTTTTGCCGGTAACCGTTGCCGACCATCCTGAAGAGATAGCCGTATTCGAAGGCTTGCAACGCCTCCATGTTGTCGACTTCCTGCAGGCAGAGAATGTCGGCGTCGGCGTCGGCAATCGCGAGCGCCGTCATCTGTCGGGTATCGTCGGTGGAAGCGATCACCCGCGCCTGCTCGAGCTGCTGGTAGACGCCTTCACTGCGCACTTCGAAAAGCTTGATGACCCGGTCTTGGCGCAACTGGTTGCGGAAGCCGGTAAAGTCGAAACGCGTCATGAGGTTTTCGACGTTGAAGGTGGCAATGCGAAGCGACATCGAACATTTCCAATTGGCGTTATGCCATTAGTAGTGGCTAAGCCCCGCTTCGGAAAGACGTTTCGCGATCAGAGACGCCAGGCGGCGCGCGCAACGACCCACACGCTTTCGCCGACCCGCAAGCGCTCACGGTTGAATGCGCGAAGCACCTGTCCGTCACCAAGCAGCAACTTCACGGCGTAGCGTTCGCCTTCGTAGAGGATCGACTCGACGCGTGCTGGAACGCCTTCACCAGCAATCAAGACGTCTTCCTGGCGCACCAACACATCCACTCTCGGCTGGTGCCTCGCCTCGTGAGACAGCATGGGCTCGAGAGCGTTCCAATCGAGAAGCCTGATGTCACCAACTGGAGATGAAAGCGAGAGGATCGCACCGCGACCGATCAGCCCACCGACCAGCCGGCCCTCTGGCCGGGCGTAGATCTCCGCAGGCGGCGCAGCCTGCAGAAGGCGGCCCTCGGACATGACCGCAACATCAGTCGCAAGTGCCATCGCCTCGCTCTGATCGTGCGTCACATAAACCATGGTCGCTCCGGAGCGCTGGTGGAATTCGCGGAACGTTTCCTCCATCTCTTGCTTCAGGTGCCGGTCGAGATTGGCAAGCGGCTCGTCGAGCAGCACGACATCAGGTGACGAGACAAGGCAGCGGGCCAATGCCACGCGCTGTCGCTGGCCGCCGGAGAGATCGGCGGGACGCCGCTCGGCATGGTCGGCGAGCCTCACCGTCGCCAGTGCCTCGCGGACCTTCTGTCTGTAGGACTCGCCGGAGATGCCGCGCACCTTCAGAGGATAGCCGACATTGTCTGCGACGCTCATATGCGGCCACAGCGCATAGGATTGGAACACCATTGCCATGTTGCGCCGTTCCGGTGGTAGCGACCTCGAGGCGTTTGCAAGCAGCCGCTCGCCAAGATGGATCGAGCCGTCGGTTGGCGCCTCGAAACCGGCGATCATGCGCAGAACAGTTGTCTTGCCGCAGCCAGACGGTCCGAGCAGCGCCAGGAAGCCGCCATGCCGCACTTTCAGGGAGAAGTCGGCGACCGCCGCGCGCCCGGTACCGAAGTCCTTGGCAAGATGGTTGAGGATCAGTTCCGCCACGGTACGACTCCTCTCGGCAGGCGTTTTGCCATCAATTCCAGGAGAAGCATCATGAAGACGACCATAAGAACGACGAGCACGGAGAGCGCCGACGCGAGATCGGAACTACCGCTGTCGTCGAGATTGTAGATGGCGACGCCAAGCGTCTGCGTCCCGGCCGACCACAAAAGCGCGGAAATAGTCAGCTCATTGCAAGCGATCAGGAAGACCAGGATCACCGACGCGCCGGCAGCGGGCGCGATCAAGGGCACTATGATGTCGGCGAGCCGCCGGAAGAAGCCCGCTCCCGAAAGCTTTGCCGCCTCCTCCAGTGCCGGATCGAGCTGATGGAACGCACTGACGACAGGCTTCAGGCTAACGGCAAAGAAACTGGAGAGGTAGGCGATCAGAATGATCCAGATCGTTCCGTAGAGCGTCACATGCAGGATCGGAATCGGTGCGGCAAACACCAGAATGAAGCACACGGCCATGACGATGCCGGGCAGCGAATAGGGAATCTCGATCAGGCTCGAAACGATCCGGCCCAGCAGGTCCTTCCGCCGGGTCAACGCGTAAGCCGTCAGCACGGTCACCAAGAGGAGACATAGCGCCGTCCCCGCCGCGAGATTGAGCGAATTGGCGAAAGCCGTGCGCGTGACCGCCTGACGGAAGAGAATTTCGTAGAAGGCGCTTGCCGACAGGGTCTTGAAGGTCAACGGCACGCCATAGGCCGGCACGAGTGCACCGGCGAGGAGAGCGAAGAATGGCGCTACCAGCATGAAGAAGATGCAGAGCCAGAGCAGCGGCTGCAAAAGGAGCTTCCAGCGCCCCAACTCGAAGGCCGCGGTCGCGCCCGAAAGCCCGAGGACGCGGTAGTCGCGTCCGCGCAGGGCGCGATCCTGAATGGCAAGCCCGGCAACGGAAATGATCGCGATCAGTGCCGAAAGCACTGCAACGTCGCCGAAAGTACGGCTCGTAAAGGCGGAGAACTTAGTGAAGATAAGTGTCGGAAGCGTGTAGATCGAGGCGGGTATGCCGAGAATGGCGGGAATGCCGAAGTTGCCTGTACAGGATACGAAAGAGATTGCGGCACCGGCAATGATGCCCGGCAACGAAAGCGGCAGGATGATATCGCGGAAGACCCGAAAGCTGCCCGCCCCAGCAAGACGCGCCGCCTCGACACCATCGCAAGGCAACGCCATCAGGCCTGCACGGAGGGCGAGATAAACGAGCGGCGCGTGCTGTACTCCGTAGAGCAGCGAAATGCCCCCGACCGAATAAAGCGGCTGCGGCGATCCAAGCGGAGGCGCAAGGTGCAACGCCTTCAGCAGTGGGCTTGACGGCCCGGACATCTGCACCCAGGCAAGCGCCGTCACCTGCGGCGGGATCATCATCGGCAGGACGAACAGGAAGCTTAGCGCTCCCTTGCCGCTGATATCCGTCAGCGTCAGCAGGAACGCGAAGGCGCAGCCGATGGCAAGCGAGATCAGTGTGCCAAGAATGGCCGTGGCGAGCGTGTAGTAGGTTGCCGCCCAAAGGGCAGGATCGCTGAGCACCGCGCCGACGCCGCCCTTTGCGAGCGCCGCAATGCCTGTCATCGCGAGCCGCGCTAGCGGCAGCACGCTAAGTATCAGGACAATGATAACGACAAAAGGAAACAGCCAAGCAGGCTGGCTGTTTCCAGGACGAACATATCCGCGCATCTGCTTTCCGGCGGCGATCAGTTCGAGCCGTAAATGCCGGAAAAGGTCTTGAGGTCCTGATCGGTAGTCTTCAGCGCCTCCGCGGCATTGACTGGCAGCACCTTGATGCTGTCACGAGCCGGGAAGCCTTCCGGCAGCTTCATGCCGTTGCGGGCGGGGATATAGCCGAGCTTGAGGAAGCCTTCCTGCCCCTTTTCAGAGAGCACGTAATCGACGAATTTCTTCGCCGCATCGGCATTCTTCGAACTTGCGAGAATACCGACCGGCTCCGTGACGGCGGAGACGCCTTCCGTCGGGAAGACGAATGCGACCGGCGCGCCCTTGGCCTTTTCGCGGATCGGCATGTAGTCGACGATCATGCCGAAGGCTTTTTCACCCGAGGCAACCTACTTGAGCACAGCACCGTTTCCACCTGCGGCGGTCGCGCCATTGGCGGCAAGATCCTTGTAGAAATCCCAGCCGAGGCTGCTGACGCCGGCCAGCGTCTGCGCATGAATGAGGGCTGCACCCGACGTCAAGGGGCTCGGCATGGTCACGAGACCCTTGGCTTCGGCCTTCGTCAGGTCCTTCCAGCTGGTCGGCTTGAACGCGGCAGAGGTGTTGTAGACGATGCCTGTCGTGATCAGCTTGGTCGAATAGTAGTAGCCGTCACCGTCGTAGAGTGCCGCGTCGTAGCCGGCAGCTTCCGGCGACTTGTAGGCGAGCAGTTTGCCGGCTTTCTTCAGACGCTCGAGCGTCACCGTGTCGGCGATCAGCAGGACGTCGGCGACGGGATTGTCGGCCTCGATCTCCGCCTGCAGCTTCGCCATGATCTTGGGCGTGCCATCGCGCACCCAGTCTACCTTGACGTCCGGATTGGCTGCCATGAAGCCATCCACGGTTGCCTGCGCGTCCTCGTTCGGCTGGCTCGTATAGAGGACGAGATTGGCGGCGGAGGCTGGGATTGCAAGCAAGCTCGCTGCGAGTAGCGCGGCGGCGGAAACGATCGTCTTCATGATTGGTCCTCGGTGGTGGGAGACCCGTTCCTTAGCCATCGCGGATAACATGATTGTGACAGTCGGCTTCGGTACCAAGACGTCGGACATCTGCCCTTGACCCACCTTCCCCGCCCCTATCTTCTACCGCACGTTTTGACTTGTGCATTTTGGAGGAGCGCAAATGGAATACCGGCTTCTTGGCCGTTCTGGCCTGAAGATTTCGACCTTGACGATGGGCACCATGACATTCGGTGGCCAAGGCTGGGCAAAGATGGTTGGCGATCTCGGCGTTACCGAGGCACGCAGGCTTGTCGACCTGTGCATAGACGCCGGCGTCAACCTGATCGACACTGCCGACGTCTACTCGCAGGGTGTTTGCGAGGAAATCCTCGGCGAGATCATCGGCGGGCCGCGCAAGGACGGCGTTCTCATCGCCACCAAGGCGCGCTTTCGCATGGGAGACGGCCCGAACGACACCGGCCTGTCGCGCTATCACTTGATCGGCGCCTGCGAGGCCAGCCTGCGGCGCATGAAGACTGACGTCATCGACCTCTACCAGCTTCACGAGTGGGACGGGCAGACGCCACTGGAGGAAACCATGGAGGCGCTCGATACACTCGTGCGCCAGGGCAAGGTCCGCTATGTCGGCTGCTCCAATTTCTCCGGTTGGCATATCATGAAGGCGCTCGGCGTCAGCGCGAGGGAAAAGCGGGAGCGGTTCGTCAGCCAGCAGATCCACTACACGCTCGAAGCACGCGATGCGGAATATGAACTCCTTCCGATCAGCATCGACCAGGGCCTCGGTGTCCTCGTCTGGAGCCCGCTTGCTGCCGGCCTGCTTTCGGGCAAGCATCGACGCAACCGGGCAGCACCTGAGGGTTCGCGGCAGTTCTCAGGCTGGACCGAGCCGCCGATCCGCGATGAAAACCGCCTCTGGAATATCGTGGAAACGCTGGTGGCGATCGCCGATGAGCGCGGTGTCTCGGCAGCCCAGGTGGCGCTTGCCTGGCTGATCGGCCGCAAGGCGGTCACGTCTGTCATCATCGGAGGGCGCACCGAAGCCCAGTTCAAGGACAATCTCGCCGCGGCCGAGCTGAAGCTGACCGAGCAGGAGCGCAGTCGACTGGACGCGGTCAGCCTGCCGCCCGTGCTCTATCCGTATTGGCACCAGCTGAACACGGCCAGCGACCGGCTGAGTGAGGCGGACCTCGAATTGCTCGGCCCACACCTCAATCGATAGTTGGCTCTGAAGAGGTCGGCGGTTGATCAACCGCCGATTTCACCGGCGATCAACGCACCAAGGCGGCTGATCCCCTCCTCGATCATTTGATCGTTGGCGCAGGAGAAGCTGACGCGGAAGGTGTTCTCACCCGAACCATCGGCGAAGAAGGCCTTGCCCGGGACGAAGGCGACGTTGGCCGTTTCCAGCGACTTGGCTAGCAGCTTCGCGCCATCCATGCCATCAGGCAGCGTCACCCAGATGAACATGCCGCCTTCGGGCTTCGTCCAGCTCGTGCCTGCAGGCATGTACTTCTCAAGCGCCGCCAGCATGACATTGCGGCGGTGACTATAAACCGACTTGATCTTGGCGACCTGTGCATCGAAACTGCGTTCCGCGACATGCGCGATCGCCATCTGATTGATCGTCGAGGAGTGCAGGTCAGCCGCCTGTTTCATCAGAACAAGCTTGCGGATAACGGGAGCGTTGGCGACGATGAAGCCAACGCGCAGGCCCGGCGCAAGCGTCTTCGAGAAGCTGCCGCAGTAGATCGTGCGGGTATCGTTGATGTGCCCCTTCTTCGCGATCTCCGTCGCCAGAATCGGCGCGATCGGCGTCCCATCGTAGCGGAGTGATTGATACGCGGCATCTTCGATGACTGCGATATCGAGTTCCTCTGCCAGGGCAAGAACCTTCTCTCGTCCAGCCTGATCGACAGTCTCGCCCGTCGGATTGGCAAAGTCGGCCGAGAGATAGGCGAACTTCACCTTGCCGCCCGCGCTCGCGGCCTGCGCCTTGTAGGAATCAGGCGTGCGGTTGCCGTTCGGCGTCAATTGATCGTAGGCCGGCTCATAGGCATTGAAGGCCTGGAGCGCACCGAGGTAGGTCGGCCAGGTGACCAGCGCCGTGTCATTGGGCGAGAGGAAAAGCTTGCCGAGATAATCCAAGCCCTGCTGCGAGCCAGAAACGATGAAGACGTTATCGAGTTCGCAAGGGATGCCGATGGCGGCCATCTGCTTGACCAGCCATTCGCGGAGCGGCTTGTAGCCCTCGCTGACCGAATACTGCAGCGCCGAGTTCACGGCCGAGCTATCGAAGATATCGACGTAGGCCGCCTTGAATTCCTGATCGGGGAAAAGCGCCGGATCCGGAATACCACCGGCAAAGGAAATAATATCTGGGCGGTCAAGAAGCTTCAGAAGCTCGCGAATCTCCGAAGCACGCATACGGGAAGAACGCGTCGCGAATATGCTTTCCCAATTCAGCATGGGCATTTCCTCGTAATTTTTTGTCTTTAGGCGACAGAACCACGCAACAAATAATAAGTCAACATTACTGACCTATTTGTTTGCTACCATGACAATTTTGGGAAGCGAAGGTCACTTCCGTGATCAGAAGCCAGAACTGGCTAAAATCGATCTTTTCAAGACCCACTCCGTGGCAGTAGTGTCGCCGCCACTATCAAATATGCT
Organism: Rhizobium sp. RHZ02; assembly: GCF_014851575.1. Classification (NCBI taxonomy): domain Bacteria; kingdom Pseudomonadati; phylum Pseudomonadota; class Alphaproteobacteria; order Hyphomicrobiales; family Rhizobiaceae; genus Rhizobium; species Rhizobium sp. RHZ02. The sequence continues at coordinate 43,421 of NZ_JACUZX010000029.1, read as the reverse complement.
ATGAAGGTGCCAGCAATGCCCGCGTCGTCGAACACTCCTGAAATCAAGATCGAATTCCACACGTCGCCGGTCTCGGACGCCGACCGAATTCAGGCCCTGGAGTCGCCCGGCTTTGGCAAGGTCTTCACGGATCATATGGTTCTGGCTCGGTGGACTCCTGACAAAGGGTGGCACAATGCGAAGGTAACGCCCAGGCGGCCCTTGGAACTCGATCCTGCCAGCGCGGTGTTGCACTACGCGCAGGAAATCTTTGAGGGCATGAAAGCCTACAGGGCGGACGATGGTCGCATTCTGCTCTTCCGGCCTGAAGAGAACGCCCGCCGCTTCGCCCAGTCAGCCATCCGCATGGCGATGCCTCCCGTGCCGGACGAACTTTTCCTGAAGGCGGTGGAAGAACTCGTCCGTGTTGATAAGGACTGGATTCCATCGGGCGACGCCAGCCTGTATCTTCGCCCCTTCATGTTCGCCAACGAGGCATTCCTGGGTGTTCGTCCGGCTCAGGAATATATCTTCTGCATTATCGCTTCTCCGGTCGGCGCCTACTTCAAAGGTGGAGCAAAAGCGGTCTCCCTTTGGGTCGAGACCGAATACACTCGGGCGGCCAACGGCGGCACCGGTGCTGCAAAATGCGGAGGAAACTACGCCGCAAGCCTCATCGCGCAGGCCGAGGCCTCGAAGAGGAATTGCGATCAGGTCGTCTTTCTCGATGCGGCAGAGCACCGCTGGGTCGAGGAACTCGGCGGGATGAACGTATTCTTCGTGATGAACGACGGATCCGTCGTCACGCCACCGCTCGGCGGCACGATCCTGCCGGGCATCACCCGCGCCTCGGTTATCGTTCTCGCCGAAGAAAAGGGCTTGCGCGTCGAGCAGCGCCCCTACTCGTTCGCGGAATGGCAGGCCGATGCCGTCAGTGGCAAGCTCGTGGAAGCCTTCGCTTGCGGCACTGCAGCGGTACTCGCGGGCATCGGCCTGGTGCGACACGCTGGTGGCGAATTCCTGATCGGAGACGGACAGACCGGGAAGCTCACCACCGAGCTGCGCCAGGAGCTGGTCGGCCTGCAGAAGGGCGTGACGAACGATGAGCGTGGCTGGACACGCCGCATCCTGGTCTGAGGTCAGCGGCCGCAAGTAGTCGGCCCAGCAATTCAGAAAACTCGAAAACCGGGCAACGCCCAGTTTTTTTGTGGCCGGACCAGAGGAAGAGCGCAGAGAGGCGCGAGGCTTCGGCCGGTCGCAAAATCATCAGGGGCGGCATGGAAAAAACACTCGTTCGCCCCGCTTCCGACCGGGAAACGGGGCGAGTCTTCTGCGATACTGCAGCTCGATCGTACCGCGCTCAGGAACGGAACAAGGAGGCGATCTGCTCTTGTGTCGGCAGTTGGCCTCTGGGTGTCAGCTTGTCGACCACTCCGGGCAGGACTGTCGAAAGTTGATTCAGGAGTTCTTGCTCACTGATTCCCGCCTGGCGTGCGAGATCGCTGATCGTCTTCGACCCAAGCGCATCGTTGAGGCTGCCCGGCGCGATCGGTTTGTTCTGTCCGGGCTGGACCCAGGAATCCACCGTATCGCCCTGCCCGGCCTCCGTCAGCTTGCCGAGAAGACCACCGAGACCGCCGAGCCCACCAAGAAGCCCGCCGTCACCAGCTTGGGGATTAGCCTGCTGAGCGGCTGGATCCGTCTGGCTGCCTCCAGCACCAAGAAGCTTTCCCACTAGTAACGCGCCAAGCGCGACCATGATCGGCTTCGAGATACTTCCGCCCGGAACGGCGTCATCAAAAATACCCATGACATCCTCCTTTTCGGTTGCTTCATTTCATTGAACAACAACTGTAGAATGAAAGAACAAGGTTCTCGCGAACCTTGAATTCCCCGACGAGCTATTTAGCTTAAACGGGAAGATGGTCTGAATATTCAACCAATCAAGGAGGGGAATGGCAGATGTCTGTTATCGGGTGGATTATCCTTGGATTGATCGCAGGATTCATCGGCAGCAAGATTGTGAACAAGTCGGGCGCAGGCATGCTGATGGACATCGTCCTCGGCATCGTCGGAGCGATCGTCGGTGGCGTCATCTTCAGCTTCTTCGGCGCATCCGGCATAACGGGCTTCAATATCTACAGCCTCGTTGTCGCCGTCATCGGCGCGGTCGTGGTTCTTTGGCTGTACCACGCCATCAGCGGGCGCCGTTCCATCTAGCTCGCTCTTTTGTATCGACGGAATGAGCGCTGCCTCAAAGGCGGCGACCTTATGCGTGTAACTCCGGCCTTGGGTCATTGGGCGAACGATCATGGCAGACGAGAGTACATCTTCATTCTATGACGACAACGCGGCCACCTATGCTTCGCGGCAACGCACGCTGCCGGTTCGACGCCTAGACGCTTTTCTGTTGATGCTGCCGCCAGGTGCAGCCATCCTCGATCTGGGATGCGGCGGCGGACAGGACAGCGCCTACATGCTGTCAAAGGGCTTCGATGTCACGCCAACGGACGGATCGCCGGCGATCGCGGAGCAGGCCGAAACCTTTCTTGAGCGTCCCGTCGCGGTGTTGCGCTTCGAGGATCTGGACGAAGAGGAAGCCTTCGACGGCGTCTGGGCCGAGGCCAGCCTGCTGCATGTCCCCCGGGCAGACCTCCCTGATGTGCTGGAACGGATCCGCACGGCGCTGCGGCCCGGCGGCGCCTTTCACGCCACCTTCAAGGCGGGCGAGGCCGAGGGGCACGACGGCTTCGGTCGCTACTACAACTATCCGTCGGCGGAACTGCTTTCGGAAATGCTGAGCAATGGCGGCTGGCACAACATTGTGATCAGCGAAGGCGATGGGACCGGCTACGACGGAAAGCCGACCCGCTGGCTTGCGGTACGGACGCAAAAATAAGGCCGGAGCTTTCGCCCCGGCCCTGCTGACTCAGCAGTGTGAAACCGCTTAGTTGACGGACTTGTCGACCAGCTTGTTCTTGCCGATCCAAGGCATCATGCCGCGCAGCTTCGCGCCGACTTCTTCGATCTGGTGGCTGTCGTTCATGCGGCGGATGCCCTTGAAGCGCGAACCCCCTGCCTTGTACTCCTGCATCCAGTCGGACGTGAACTTGCCGGTCTGGATGTCGTGCAGGACGCGCTTCATTTCAGCCTTGGTTTCAGCCGTGATGATGCGCGGGCCGGTGACGTATTCGCCCCACTCGGCCGTGTTCGAGATCGAGTAGTTCATGTTGGCGATACCGCCTTCATAGATCAGGTCGACGATCAGCTTCACTTCGTGCAGGCACTCGAAGTAGGCCATTTCAGGCGCATAGCCGGCTTCGACCAGCGTTTCGAAACCAGCACGGATCAGTTCGACGAGACCGCCGCAGAGAACGACCTGTTCGCCGAAGAGGTCGGTTTCGCACTCTTCGCGGAAGTTGGTTTCGATGATGCCCGAACGACCGCCGCCAACGCCGCAAGCGTAGGAGAGAGCGAGTTCGAGAGCGTTGCCGGAAGCGTTCTGGTGAACGGCAACGAGGCAGGGAACGCCGCCGCCCTTCTGGTATTCGCCGCGAACCGTATGGCCCGGGCCCTTCGGCGCGATCATGACGACGTCGAGCGACGCCTTCGGCTCGATCAGGCCGAAGTGAACGTTGAGGCCGTGTGCGAAGGCGATTGCAGCGCCGTCACGGATGTTGCCGGCGATTTCGCCCTTGTAGATGTCGGCCTGCAGCTCGTCAGGCGTTGCCATCATGATCAGGTCGCCCCACTTGGCAGCGTCGGCAACGGTCATGACCTTGAAGCCGTCGGCTTCTGCCTTCTTGATGGTTGCCGAGCCAGCCTTGAGAGCGATCGCCACGTTGGCATGGCCGCTGTCCTTGAGGTTCAGCGCGTGCGCACGGCCCTGGGAGCCGTAGCCGACGATGACGACGTTCTTCGACTTGATGAGGTTGAGATCTGCATCACGATCGTAATAGACGCGCATTTGAATTTCCTTCCCTTTGCTTGTCCTGTGACTTGTAAGAGGGGATCAGCCGACGAGCGGCATCTCCGCCAAAACCTTTTCCGTGCCATAGAGGCGCAGGAAGGCGGAAACCGCCCTCTCCGCCTGACGCGCGGTATCCTTGAGACCCGGCTCGCCGAGCAGCATGCGAACATGCAGATCGGAAACGATCAGGCCATAAAGCGTGTGATATGCCTCGTCGGCATCATGGAAGCGCAGCAGCCCAGCGCGCTTGCCGGAATCGATCAGCCCCATGGCGCGGCGATCGATCTGACGGCGACCCCGCTCCAGAAGCAGCTTGCCGAGCTTGGAGCCGTCGCGATGCGACTGGCCGATGGCGAGACGGTTGAGCGCCAGCGAGACATCGCCGGCGAGAACTTCAAGCAAATCCTTTGAGAAGATGACGAGGTGGTCGTGGAGGCTCGCCGACGTCAGCCGCTCGCCATTGCGCTCGAAGGTGCGCACCTTGCTCGCCTGATAGGCGATCATCGCGGACAGCAGGCCGTCGCGGTCGCCGAACCACTTGTACAGGCTTTCCTTGGAGCAGTTCGCCGCGCGCGCAACGCCCGATGTCGTCAGCGCCTTCTCGCCGCCATCGACGAGCAGCTGCAATGCCTGCTCCAGGACGGCGTTTTGGCGCGGCGAAAACTCGCTGGGCTCCAAATTATCGACGGACACGGCCTCACCCCCAATAGTACCGTACGGTACGGTTCGCAGGCTTTATGCTGCAAACCACTGTGCGCGTCAAGCGGCATGGCACGAAAATTTCAGCGTCCTTGTGCGCTATCGGCGCGACCGTCGCTGCCTACAGCGCACTACTCAGGCGTCGTCAGAAGGCTCGCGTGCCGCCTCGACGTCTCTCACCGGGGACATGCCATAGACGCGGCTGTATTCGCGGCTGAACTGCGACGGGCTCTGATAGCCGACACGATGCCCCGCCGTCCCTGCATCCAGCCGCTCGATCAGCATCAGACGCCGCGCCTCATGCAGCCGCAGCTGCTTCTGGTATTGCACCGGCGTGATCGCGGTGATCGATTTGAAATGGTGATGGAAGGACGACACGCTCATGTTGACCTGCTCCGCGAGGTCCTCGATGCGCAGCGGCTGGGCAAAATTCTGCCGCAACCATGCGATGGCGCGTGCAATGCGGTTGCCGTGACTGTCGGCGACCGCAATATTGATCAGCCGGCCACCGTCCGGGCCGGTAAGAACCCGATATAGAATCTCCTGCTCTATCAGCGGCGCCATCGCCGCGATGTCCTTTGGACTATCGAGCAAACGTAGCAGCCGCACTGCCGCGTCCAAGAGCTCTGGCGTCGCGACATTTACGACGATCCCGCGTCCTCCAACGGGCGCGGTTGGCCGCGGGATATCGGCCCGGCTCAGGAGATCGAGAACCTTCTCGCTGTTGATGGCGAGCGTCAGGCAGAAATGCGGAACCTCGGGGCTTGCCTCCACCACTCGCCATGTCACCGGCAGGTCGAGCGATGTCAGCAGGTAGTCGCCAGGCCCGTAATTGATGACGTCGGTACCGAGGCGCAGGCTCTTGGCGCCCTGGATAACAAGGGCGATGCAAGGGCGGTAGCTGCCGTGGCAGGGAGCGCTCGGTGAAGAGCGCCGACTGATCCCCACGCTCTCGATTGCGGTCCTGCATTCCCCGTCATCGCCAAGATGGCGCGCGGCAATGGAGACGATTTCTTGGTAGGGATTGAACGGCAGAGTCATACGAGCGAACCCTTTATGTATCGCCTCGGAGAGAGGCGCACTATCTAGGACAGCTTTGCTCCCGCGAGAATAGGCCCGTCTGTCACTTTTGCAGGATCGTGCAAGAAGCTCGGAGTATCGCTCTAACGCATCGACATCGATCCGGTGCATGGTCTGCCATCACCCAGCAACCCGAAAGGAAGTCTTAGATGGCCATTGCAAAAGGCTATGCTGCCACCGACGCGTCCAAGCCCCTTACGCCCTTCACCTTCGAGCGCCGTGAACCCAATGCCGATGACGTTGTGATCGACATCAAATTTGCGGGCATCTGCCACTCGGACATCCACACCGTCCGCAACGAATGGAAGAATGCGGTCTATCCGATCGTACCAGGCCACGAGATCGCCGGCATCGTCTCGGCTGTCGGCTCGGCCGTCACCAAGTTCAAGGTCGGCGACCGCGTCGGTGTTGGCTGCTTCGTCGACAGCTGCGTTGGCTGCGCAGCCCGCGACCTCGACCGCGAACAATATATGCCCGGCCTGGTCGGCACCTACAACGACTTCGAAGCCGATGGCAAGACGCGCACTCAAGGCGGTTACTCCGACTCGATCGTCGTCAAGGAAGGTTACGTCATGTCCATTCCGGACAACCTTCCGCTCGACGCCTCGGCCCCGCTGCTCTGCGCCGGCATCACGCTCTACTCGCCGCTGCGTCACTGGAATGCCGGACCAGGCAAGAAGGTCGCAATCGTCGGCATGGGCGGCCTCGGTCACATGGGCGTCAAGCTCGGCGCGGCCATGGGTGCTGACATCACCGTCCTCTCGCAGAGCCTTTCCAAGAAGGAAGACGGCCTCAAGCTCGGTGCCAAAGAATACTATGCGACCAGCGACGAGGAGACGTTCAAGAAGCTTGCCGGTACATTTGACCTGATCATCTGCACGGTCAGCGCCGAGATCGATTGGAACGCTTATCTTGGCCTTCTGAAGGTGGACGGTGCATTTGTGGTCGTCGGCATCCCGGAAAACGCGATCCCGGTTCATGCATTTTCGCTGGTCCCGGGCCGCAAGAGCATTTCCGGCTCGATGATCGGCTCAATCAAGGAAACCCAGGAAATGCTGGACTTCTGCGGCAAGCACAACATCGTCTCCGAGATCGAGACGATCAACATCCAGCAGGTCAACGAGGCCTATGAACGCGTTCTGAAGAGCGACGTTCGTTACCGCTTCGTCATCGACATCGCCTCGCTGGCAGCTTGATAATGGGAAAGGGCGGCCTTGAGCCGCCCTTTCTATGCGCTGCTATCGTCGCGCATCGTTTCCTTCTGGGTGATCAACCGCGCGCTGTGCTGGCCGCTCAGGTAAATCCAGAGCCAACTCCAAGCCACGGCAAAACGCGAACGCGTCCCGATCAGGAAATAGATGTGGGCGATGCCCCATATCCACCAAGCGATCCAGCCTTTCAGCTTGATCCGACCGAAATCGATGATCGCGGCACTTTGACCGATCGTCGCAAGGCTGCCCTGATGACGATATCGAAATGGCGGGAGTGCCGGCTTTCCCGCGAGACGCGCCCGGATCACCTTTGCAGCATAAGCGCCCTGTTGTTTGGCAGCCGGTGCAATCCCGGGCACGGGAGCACCTCCCTCCCGCGTGACAGACGCCGTATCGCCGACGACGAAAACATCCGGAAGTCCCGGTGCCGTCAGATCCTTCTCGACGACGACGCGGCCGGCCCGATCGGCCGGAACATCCAGCCACTTAGCGGCGGGTGAGGCCTGTACGCCTGCAGCCCAGACGATCGTGCGGCTCGGAATGAACTCCTCGCTCGTCTCGACACCGTCTGCCGTGCACTCCAGGACACGCTCGCCGATATGCAGCTCGACGCCGAGTTCCTGAAGGGCCTTGCTGGCATAGTCAGAAAGCTCCTCGGCAAAGGTCGGAAGCACGCGCCGCCCCGCCTCGACCAGCACGACCCGTGTCTTGCGCGTATCGATATTGCGGAATTCGCGCGGCAGGGTCCTGCGTGCAAGCTCGGCGATGATCCCGGCAAGCTCGACCCCCGTCGGCCCGGCGCCGACGATAGTGAAGGTCAATAATGCGTCGCGCGCAGCGGGATCGGCTTCGGTCTCCGCCCGCTCGAATGCGAGCAACATGCGCCGGCGGATCGTCGTTGCATCCTCCAGCGTCTTTAGGCCGGGGGCCACCGACTCCCAGTCGTCTCGCCCGAAATAGGCGTGCGTTGCACCCGTGGCGAGGACGAGCGTGTCATAACGCAACGTAGTGCCGTTACGTAAGGAAACTTCCTTTACGTCAGTATCGACACCTACGACTTCGCCTAACAGCGTCGTCACGTCCTGGCGGTCGCTATAGAGATGGCGAATGGGCCAGGCAATCTCGGAGGTGGAAAGGATTGTCGTCGCCACCTGGTAAAGGAGCGGTTGGAAGAGATGATGATTGCGTCGGTCGATCAGCGTGATCCGGACGCCCGCACCCTTCAGATCGTTGACCAACTGCAGGCCGCCGAAGCCGCCGCCGACAACCACAACATGGTGTTCGCTCATGAGCTGCCTTTCCGTGCCACTTCGTTATAGCCAATGTCGTTGGTCGCGCGCGGCTTTCAATCACTGTTTGGGCATAGCTCGCCTGCTCTGGGCGGTAGTCACGAATGCTCAATTTGGTGTCGGGGTCACTCAGTCTGCATAGGCAACAGGGATCGATGTCCCGCTTTTCAGCAATTCCATCGATATGGACGCTGACACATCGAAGAGTTCGATCTTGCGGACGATCTGCTTATAGATCACGTCGTAGTGCTCGACGCGTGGGAGCACGATCTTTAGAATATAGTCGTGGTTGCCGGTAAGCCGATGCGCCTCGACGATCTCCGGTATGCTGCTGATCGCCCGGCGAAACGCCTCGATCCACTCGTCGGCATGGTGTGCCGTCTTGATCAGCGCAAATACCGTCGTCGGCACGCCCATTTTCTCGCGGTCAAGCACCACGATCCGCCGCGCGATATGGCCGCTCTCCTCCAGCCGCTGGATGCGGCGAGAACAGGCAGAGACCGATAGTGCGACCCTTTCAGCAAGCTCCGTCACCGAAATGCCCGCATCGGTCTGCAAATATTCTAGGATTCGTCGATCGCGGTCATCAAGCATGGTGCCTCGGAAATTTCACGGCTGCAGTTTGCGCAGTTTGGAGATTATACGCAAAAATGCAGCGCCAATGAAGAGTTTGAGACAAAGAAAGCAAACCATTTGCGCGAGGTTCGATGCATGATCTCGCCACTACGAAATTCCAGACGGGAGCATAACAAAAATGCAGACAATCGGACTAATTGGCGGAATGAGCTTCGAAAGCTCGGCGGTCTACTATCGCCTGATCAATGAAATGGTACGCGAGCGCCGCGGCGGGCTCACGTCGGCTGACCTCCTGATGCATTCCGTCAATTTCGACGAGATCGTCTCCATGCAGAAGGCGGGTGACTGGGACTCTGCAGCAAGCCGGCTCGGCGACGTGGCTCTGCACCTGCAGATTGCCGGCGCCCGCTGCATGCTGATCTGCACGAACACGATGCATCTGATTGCCGATCAGGTCGCCTCCCGCATCTCCGTGCCGCTGATCCACATCATCGACGAGACTGCGAAGTCTCTGAAGGCAGCCGGGCGCAAGCGCCCGCTCCTGCTCGCCACACGATACACCATGGAACACGGTTTCTATGCCAATCGCATGAAGAGCCTGGGCGTTGACGTCGTGGTTCCCGAAGCCGCCGACCGCACGTCCGTCCATGACATCATCTTCAATGAGCTCTGCGCCGGCAAGGTGCTCGACAGCTCGCGCGACAAGCTCATGCAGATCATCGAACGCGAGCGCGCCAAGGGCGCGGACAGTATCATTCTCGGCTGCACGGAAATCTGCCTGATCCTTGACCCGAAGCATCTGCCGCTGCCGGGCTTCGACACAACCGAGATCCATGCTCGCGCCGCCGTCGAGTTCGCACTTGGCGACGAACAAGCACGCGTGATCGCGGCTGCTTGAGTCAACAAATTAGTTGACTCAGTCAAATAAAAGCAGGACAAAATCTCCTATCAGGAGGTTTTGTCCATGTCTGACCCTGGCTTGATCGACGCTGCCCGCGACTTCAATCGTTTCTACACGAGCTTCCTGGGGGTCCTGAACCGGGCCTACCTCGACACCGATTTCACGCTGACGGACGCGCGCGTCCTCTTCGAGATCGGCTCGCGCAAGGGCGTCACCGCGGTCGCGTTGGCACGCGACCTGCAACTCGACCCCGCCTATCTCAGCAGAATTCTCAAACGCTTCCGCTCCAATGGCCTGATTGAAACAACGGCCGATCCCGACGACCTGCGCAGTCAAATCATCAACGTCACCACCAAGGGACACGATCAATTCGAGGAACTGGGCCGTCGCTCCAACACTCAGATAGCAGAGCGCTTCGCTAACCTCGTCGACGGCGAACCGCAAAGCGTCGTAGCCGCGATGAGTGCCATTCGGGGGCTATTGGATCCCGAGGCCGCGCGCCCACCCTTGATCATCCGCGCACACCGGCCCGGCGACATCGGCTGGATCGTCCAAAGCCAGGGCAAGGCTTACGCCGGGGAATACGGCTGGGACATGCGCTTCGAGGGCCTCGTTGCAGAGGTCGCCGGCAAGTTCCTGGCGAATTTCGATCCGTCGAAGGAGTATTGCTGGATTGCCGAGCGTGGAGGCATCAACGTCGGCTCGATCCTTGTCACCAATGGTGGCGATGGCGTTGCGAAGCTTCGCCTGCTCTATGTGGACAAGGCGGCGCGCGGCCTCGGACTCGGCAAGATGCTGGTCGACGAATGCATTCGCTTTGCCAGGGCAAAGCAGTATCGACAGATATCGCTATGGACGAACGACATCCTGCATGCCGCGCGCGGCATATATTTGAAGGCCGGTTTCCGCCTTGTCTCCGAGGGGAGACACCGGATGTTCGGCCCTGAGGAAAACGGCCAAACCTGGGTTCTTGATCTCTGATTTGCTGCGTCGCAAAAGTTTCCCTTGATTTGGAAACGATCATTTCCTAATTAAGTCGACCATGACCACGGCGACCCTCACTGAAACGATCAGGACACGCGGCAGACCGCGCGAATTCGATCGCGACGCAGCGCTCGACAGGGCGCTCCAGGTATTTTCCGAGCGCGGCTATCATGCCGCGTCGATCAGCGAGCTTACCGAAGCCATGGGCCTTGCCTCCGGCAGCGTCTACAAGGCGTTCAAGGACAAGCGCGGCATATTCCTCGCAGCCTTCGACCGATACCGCGCTGTTCGTCGCGGCCTTCTGGACGCACGCATGGCGAAGGCCGCAACCGGCCGTGAGAAGATCCGCGAAGTCTTGGCCCACTATGCGCTCTCCTCGCATGGTGCCTCCGGTCGGTGCGGCTGTCTTGTCGTCAGCAGTGCGAACGACCTGGCGCTTTTCGACGAAGAGGCCGCAGACCGTGTCGCGGCTGCGTTTGCAGCCAACGAAGCGCTGATCCGCGATCTCCTCCGCCTCGGCCAAAGCGACGGCTCGATCGCCGCGAACGTTGACGTCGCCGCCACCGCCCGTACCCTGCTTTGCGTGACCAATGGAATGCGAGTGGTTGGCAAAACGGGGCGTAGCGAGGAAGAAATGGTCGCTGTCGCCGAGATTGCAATGAAACTTCTTGCGTAAATCGGGTTGCGACCGACCCGCCTCACGCGCAACCTTTTTGATGATCCGATAGCCCCGGAGCCTAATATGAGCCTTTCGACCACCACGCGGGAAACCGTCGCGCCGCAGACGATCTCGCCTTTAATGACGTTTCTTTTTGCGGCCGCCTGCGGACTGGTCGCGGCCAATCTCTATTACGGCCAGCCGCTTGCCGGCCCGATCAGCGCATCCCTCGGATTCACTCCGGCGGCAACCGGCTTGATCGTCACCCTGACGCAAATCGGCTACGGCCTCGGCCTTCTGCTGATCGTTCCGCTCGGCGACCTCCTGGAAAACCGCAGACTTGTGCTGACGCTGATCGCCATCTCTGCGGTTGCTTTGGTCGGCGCGGCACTGTCCTCGACACCGATGATGTTTCTACTAGCGTCGCTCTGCATCGGCCTTGCATCCGTTGCCGTCCAGGTACTTGTTCCCTTTGCCGCCCACATGGCGCCGGACGCTACGCGCGGCCGCGTCGTCGGCAACGTCATGAGCGGCCTGCTCTGTGGCATCATGCTGGCGCGGCCCTTCGCCAGCTTCGTTGCCGAAGCAACCTCCTGGCACATGGTCTACTTCGTGACCGCGGCGCTCATGATCGCGCTCGTTGTCATCCTGAGAGCCAACCTTCCGGTCCGTGTTCCCCACACCAGACTGAGCTACGGCAGACTGCTCGCCTCGATGGCGGATCTTGCCCTCCATTCGCGCATTCTTCAGCGTCGCGCGCTCTACCAGGCCGGGATGTTCGGTGCGTTCAGCCTATTCTGGACCACGACGCCCCTGCTGCTCGCAGGCCCTGAGTTCGGGCTGACGCAGAATGGCATCGCCCTGTTCGCGCTGGCTGGCGCGGCTGGTGCCATTGCGTCGCCAATTGCCGGGCGGCTCGCCGATCGCGGACTGACGAAGGCTGCCTCGACGCTAGCGATGCTGCTTGGAATGTCGGCCTTTCTCATCAGCCAGTTCGCAACCGATGGGTCGCTGACGGCGCTGCTTTTGCTGACCGCTGCAGCAATACTGCTTGATTTCGGCGTAACCACCAATCTGGTCTGCGGCCAGCGAGCCGTCTACGCGATCAGCGCCGAGCATCGCAGCCGCCTGAACGGTCTCTACATGGCGACGTTCTTTACGGGCGGTGCGATCGGATCCGCCGTGGGCGGCTGGGCCTACGCGACCGGCGGCTGGACGATGACCGCGTGGATCGGCTTCTGCTTCCCAGCCTTTGCGTTCCTTCTGTTCCTGACGGAAGGCCGCGGCCGGCAGGCAGTCTCAGAGGCTGGCTGAATCGAATCGGAGCCGGGCGGCGCGAACCGCGTCATGGTTTGCCTCCGCCCAGTTCAGTAGCAAGGCGAGCGTGCTGTAAAGCGAGCGGCCGAGATCAGTCATCCGGTACTCGACGCTCGGCGGTTTCGTCGGAAACACTTCCCGCTCGATGTAACCGTCACGCTGCAGATCCCTTAGGGTCTGTGTCAGCATGCGCTGCGAGATATCCGGAATCATCCGCCGTAATTCGCCGAAGCGATACGGACGTTGCGACAGCGCCTCGAGCATCAGTGTCGACCACTTGCCGCCAATCTGCTGCATCATGTCCCGGACCGGGCAATTGTTGAAGTCGAGGTTGCTGAGATCGACGTCTCGACGAATGCCGGGGGCCTTGTTCTTCAGGTTGACGACGGCGCCACTCATTCTTGGTTCCCTTTTGGTAACGTAGAGCCAAAAAACTGCCTTCTTTACAGCGCGCAGTCAATTCCTAATCTAGAGCTACTCTCTTTTTGAGACCAACAGCAATCCTAGAGGAAAGACACATGAGCGAGACCATTCTCATCACGGGTGCGGCCGGCCAACTCGGCCAGCGGATCATCCATCACCTGCTTGAGACCGAAAAGGTTCCAGCGGCAAATATCATCGCCGCGACGCGCGATCCGGCCAAACTCGCGGACCTTGCCACAAAGGGTGTCATCACCCGCAAGGCCGATTTCGACAACACCGCCTCGCTCGAATCTGCCTTCAAGGGCGTCGATCGGTTGCTGATCATCAGCACCGACGCACTCGCCGTCCCCGGCCTACGTCTCAAGCAGCACAAAGCGGCAGTGGACGCGGCAGCCAAGGCAGGCGTGAAGCACATCGCCTACACCTCGATGCCCTCGCCCGATAAATCTCTGGTGACCTTTGCACCCGATCATCTTGGCACCGAGAATGCCATGAAGGCCACTGACATCCCCTACACGATCTTTCGGAATGCCTGGTACATGGACAACTATCTCCATGGCATGCCGCACAATCTCCAGTCGGGAAACTGGTACACGAGCAGCGACGGCGGCAAGGTTGCGAACATCTCGCGCGAAGACTGCGCGCGGGCAATCGCAGCGTCCCTTGCCTCCGGCAGCGATGAAAGCGCGACCTATACGCTGACCGGAGCCGAATCGCTGAGCGCCGACCAGATCGCCGCGGTCCTCTCCGATGCGGTTGGAAGGCCGTTGAAGGCCGTCAGCGTCACGGATGAGCAGCTTGGCCAAGGCATTCGCGGCGCGGGTCTTCCCGATTTCGTCGCGGACATGCTGGTCTCAGCCGACGCCAACATCCGCGCCGGCAACTTTGATCTGGTAACGGCGGATTACGAGACGCTGACTGGCAACAAGCCTCAAACGCTCAAGGGCTTCTTCGTCGCACACAAGACCGCCCTCACGGCCTGAGTCGGTCGATAAAGCCCGCTTCGCACCACCGGAGCGGGCTCACTCATGCAGTTCTCAGATCTTCTGGCCGCATGCGCGGCAGAACCGCCGAACCGTTTCGGCCATGCCGAATTCCAGCGCGTCCGCCGTCAGCCCGTGCCCGATGGACACTTCCGCGAGTTTCGGAATGCGCTTTAAGAGCGGTGGCAAATTCGCAACCGTCAGATCGTGCCCCGCATTGACGCCCAAGCCGATCGCCAGCGCCGCGTCCGCTGTCTCACCTAGCGCCTCGAGGATTGGCCCTACCCGTTCAGGCGCATCGTAGCAGCCGCCATATGGCCCCGTATAAAGCTCGATCCGGTCAGCACCGACCGCCTTGGCAATCGCGACGGCCTCGGCGTCCCCATCGCCATCGGCGAACAGCGATACGCGCGTGCCCATCTTCTTCAGCCGCGCAATGACATCAGTCAGGAAATCGCGGTGCTTGCGGAAATCCCAGCCATGATCAGAGGTCGCCTGTGAGGGGTCGTCCGGAACCAGCGTGACCTGCTCGGGTGCCACCCCAACGCAGAGATCGAGAAACTCCTCGGTGGGATAGCCCTCGATATTGAATTCGGCGTTTGGAAATTCGTCATCGATCAGATTGCGGATGATGGGCAGGTCCGAGAAACGGATGTGTCTTTGGTCGGGTCGCGGATGGACCGTCAATCCGCTCGCGCCGGATTGCAGCGCAATCCGCCCCAACCCCTCTACACTGGGCCATGGAAGATCGCGGCGGTTGCGCAGCATCGCGACGGCATTGAGATTGACGGAAAGCGTAGTCTGCATGGCGGGATTCCACTGAAGCGAAGGATGATCGTTTCTAAGCCAACGAGTCGGCATCGGCCAACGAGATTCGTACATGGATGCATGTGAATCTGTGATGACGCGAGCGTTTGGTCCGTCAACGCGGCGGCTGAATGTAGATCTGGTTTGTTCTTCGCACTTTAAACGATCAAGCGTTTCTCCAGCGCTGATTTCTCGCGAGAAACGCGTCACCTGGGGCAGCTTTCCCGCCGGATTGCGCTGTAAATTAAAAGTCACTAAATTTGATACTAACAAAATACGTCAATCACGAGTAACGTAAGCTCGCGATATCGAAGCAAACACCGCCAGTTGCTTTGATGCCTGAACAGGAACGATCAAGAAGGAACCCCACTCAACCGCACCCTTTTTGCAATTTGCAGACGCACAATGAGCACAACGGGAGGGACCATGGCAGAAGGTTACAAGCAGGATTTCACGTCAGACCTCGCGACACAAACACGAGCGCGGCACCGTTTTCTTCCTTCTGCGGCGCTCCGCCCCGCAGATTTGCCCCGCGGGCGAGTTCCGATCGCCGACATGGCCAATGCCTTTGGCGTCACCCACCGCACACTCCACTTCTATGAGGAAAAAGGGCTCATTTCGGCCAGCCGAATCGGCCTGATGCGCGTCTATGAACCGGGCGACGTGATGCGCATGGCTGTCATCAACGCCTGCCGCGAGGCTGGAATGGCGGTTGCTGTGATCCAGGATTTGATGAGCGACCTCATAGAAGCCGACTCGCAGGAGGCTGCCGAGGCTCTGTTTCGTGACGCGCTCGTGACCCGCAAACGCGAACTCAGCGCGGAAATGTCCACATTGCATCGGCAGATGCAGCAGGTGAGCGACCTGCTCGACCGCGAGGCAGCTGAGGAGCAGCTTCTCAACGATAATCAGAGCGGCTCGATGCTCACGGATCAGGAGTTGCGGTGCCTGGCGCTGATGGCGGCAGGGCTTTCCACGCAGCGTATTGCGCGCACCCTCGACCTTCGAAATGACGATGCACAGTCACTTGAGGCCGGCATCATCCAGAAATTCCACGCCAACAATCGTTTTCAAGCCATAGCCAAGGCCGTCATGCTCGGCGTCGTCCAGGTCTGACGCCCCCGGAAAATCGCCTAGCGCACAATCGTCAGGGTTTCCGCCGCGCGCGTGATCGCTGTATAGAGCCACCGTTCGCGTGTATCGCGGAATGCCCAGCTTTCATCGAACAACACGACGTTGTTCCACTGCGAACCCTGCGCCTTGTGCACCGTCAGTGCATAGCCGTAGTCGAATTCGTCGTAGCGCTTGCGCGTGTTCCAGGGAATCTCACCCTCGACATCCTCGAAAGCCTGCTTCAGCAGTTTGATCTTCGCCGCGCCGCGATCCATGTCGTCATCCTCGGGCCGGACCAGCAGGTTGATGCCAGGCTTCGTCGTCTCCTTGGACGACGTCATCACCTGCCAAAGTGAGCCGTTGAGCAAGCCCTTTGCCGGATCGTTGCGCAGGCAGACAAGCTTGTCGCCCGTTTGCGGATATTCGGTCGCAAAACCCTTCAGCTCGCGAAGACGCTGATTGTATCGGCGTCGCGTGCGATTCGTGCCGACGAGCACCTGATCGGCATCGAGGACCAGCGACTGGTTCACCTCGCCCTTCGAGATGACCCGCGCGGTACCGTAGTCTCCGTAGCTGACTTCGTTGCCCTCACGCACCTGCATTGCAAGCTGGATGATCGGATTATCGCGCGCCTGGCGGTGAATGTCCGTCAGCAGATAGTCCGGTTCCTGATTGGTGAAGAAGCCGCCGCCCGACACCGGAGGCAGCTGCCCCGGATCTCCAAGCACAAGGATCGGTGTGCCGAAGCTCATCAGGTCGCGGCCCAAAGCCTCGTCCACCATCGAGCACTCGTCGACCACGATCAGCGCAGCCTTGGCGACTGGGCTCTGACGGTTGATGGAAAACATCGGCGCAATGGAAGTTTTGCCCGTCTCCTCGTCCTCGACAGCCTCCTCGCCGCGCGGACGATAGATCAGCGAATGGATGGTCTTCGCGTTGCTGGCGCCGCGCGACCGCAGCACCTGGGCCGCCTTGCCCGTAAACGCGGCAAACAGTACGTCACCATCCACATACTCCGCGAAATGCCGCGCAAGCGTCGTCTTGCCCGTACCGGCATAGCCGAACAGACGGAAAAGCGGTGTCCGCCCTTCCTTCAGCCATTGGGAAACGGCCCTGAGGGCTTCATCTTGTTGCGGAGCAAATTGCATCGTGGATCGACTTGGCAGGATTCGCCTGACATAGGCAACCCTGAAATCCGCGCAAGCGGGCAATCGAAAGGGAATAAAATCGGCATCGATGGTGTCTCATGTCAGGCAACGCAATCAAGCGTGCCCTACACGTGAGGAGAGAGCCCATGAAATCCGCAAAGATGCTGATCGCCTTTGCCATTGCATCCGCCGCCGCAACGTCCGCATTTGCGGCCCCGCCCGTCAAGGCCGTAAAGTCCACCAAGGGCGAGGTTCTTGCCGGCGAAAACGGCATGACCCTCTATACCTTCAAGAAGGATAAGATGGGTGTCTCCAATTGCTACGACGATTGCGCCAAGAACTGGCCGCCGCTGAAGGCCGCTAGCGACGCGAAGCCGGAGGGTGCATATTCGATTGTCGAACGGAAAGACGGCAGCAAGCAGTGGGCCAAGGACGGCATGCCGCTTTATTTCTGGGTGAAGGACAAGAAGATGGGCGATATCACCGGTGACGGTGTCGGCGGCAATTGGGATCTCGTCAAACAGTGAGCGAAGCGACGTGAAGGCACCAGGTCACGACACGTTCGAGGGCCAGATCCTGGCCCTCCTTCCCTCGCTCAGGCGTTACTCGCGGAGCCTCACCCGCTCCGATGCAGACGGGGAAGACTTGCTGCAGGATTGCCTCGAGAAGGTGCTCGCCCGTCACGGACAATGGCGGGGGCTGAACCTGCGCGGCTGGGTGCTGACGATCATGACGAACCTCTATCGCAACAGCCGTCGCCAGACGGGTCGCGCGCCGTTCGTGGAACTCGATGGCGCCGAGGACATCGTATCCGTCGATCCCGCTCCCGATCCGCTCGAGCGATCGCGGCTGGAGGATGCATTAAACAGCCTTTCGGAAGAAAACCGCGCTGTGCTGATGTTGATTGTCATCGAAGGCTATACCTATCAGGAGGTTGCGACCGCACTCGACATCCCGATCGGCACGGTTATGTCGCGCCTGTCACGCGCACGCCAACGGATGGGAGAGCGCATGAAGGCAGACAATGTCATTACGCTTCGGAGACCGAAATGAACGAGATCAACCAGACCGTGACCGAAGCGGATCTTCACGCCTTTGCCGACGGGCAGCTTCCCGAGCAGGCCCGCGCACGCATCGAGGCGTGGCTCACTGACAATCCGGGCGATGCAGCCAGAGTGGCGGAATGGTCCGCGCAAAATGCCGAGATCCGATCGCTTTTCGCGGACTATGAAAAATCCACGGACGCCGACATAGCGCTCGTCACTGGCCGGACACGCCCAGCAAACTGGCCGAAGCGCCTGGCGGCGGTGGCTGCGATCATAGCGGCTTTCGGCCTGGGAGCCTTGAGCGGCCACTACGGCCCAGCACTGTTTCAAAAACCGGATCTGCAACTGACGGAACTCGAAACCCTGCCCAACGAAGCCCGCAACGCCTTCCTGGTTTATGCCGGTGAAGTCCGCCATCCCGTCGAGGTCTTTGCCAATGAGGAAGCCCATCTGGCGACCTGGCTCGGCAAGCGGCTTGCCATTCAAAACTTGCGGGTTCCGAACCTGCAGGAACTCGGCTTCAAGCTGGTCGGCGGGCGACTGTTGCCCGTCGAGGGCAGGCCGGGTGCAATGTTCATGTACGAGGATCCGGCCGGCGAACGACTGACGGTCCTCGTCGGGCGCAAGGCTGATAACAGGTCGACCAGTTTCCGCTTCGCGTCATCGGGCAATGTCGAAACCTTCTACTGGATCGACGGCGAACTCGGCTACGCCGTTACCGGCGAGATTCCGCGCGATGTGCTGAGAAAAGTCGCCGAGGAATGCTACAGGCAGTTTCCGTCGTAAGCCTCAGCGCAGCGGGTCGTTGGCAAGCTCGATCGGCTTGCCGTGCGGCGTCGCCTCCGCCGCCCGCTGCCAACTCTTCTGCAGATCGAGGATCATGTCGGCGTCAGCGACGCCGAGTTTGACGAGAATTGCCGAAAGCGCCGCCACCCAGCAATCGAAATAGTCGCTGCCGTCTTCGGCGCGGCCGGGCTGGTGCAATTCCCGTGATAGCGTCTCAGCCCATTCGTTCCACGTAAACAGGCCCCGTTCGTGCAGATGCACTGTTATCGCGAAGGCTTCCGCAGCCCATGGCTCAGGAAAGACCGGCTCTCCATCGGGCGATTTCGGCAGCTGCGGCGATTGCGCCAGCGGCGACCGCGTCTCACACTGGCTCAAGATAGCTCTCCCAGGCATCGATCGAGATGCAGAGCGTCGGATCCGCTCCCTCACCCCAGATTTCGCCGCCGTCGAACAAGACCGTATAGACCCATTGAGGGTTCTCGCCCTTCCCATGGGCGTTGTCGTCGGGGAAGACGAAGGAGCCTTGAACAGCTTCTACCACGCCCAATTTTGAGCGTGCATAGCGCGGCAGCCGCGTATGTGTCGTCGGATTGAAATTCCTGGTTCGAACACTGTCCCCCACGGAGAAGCGTGGCGGCGTCGCCACCGGTCGGTCGCAGGGACCACCCTTGGCGAGCACGCCTGCCACCATGTCGGCCTTCAGGACACGCTTCGGCGTCGCGCCATCCATTTGCTTGTGACCGGCGTTGATCTCCTCGGCCGTCACAAAGCCATGGCGCCGCAGCAGCACCTCCAGCGCCCGCGTCCAGATCTCGTAGTAGCTCGCGCCAAGATAACTCGCCGGTGGAATGCTTTCGCGCGTATGCCGGCTCTCGTCGATATTCCAGGCGCCAAAGGCGCCGCTGGAAAGCGTAAGGCCGAGCGCACGCTTCTCCCACTCCGCATGGAAATACGGCTCGTCCCTTTCGGGCGCGACAGGGCCGAAACCCATCTGACCGCCAAGGTCGTGCGGGCCGTTCATGCCGCATCTCCTGGCGCGGCAGCCAATCCCGTTCCGATCATCGCATCGCGACTGACGAGATCTGCAAGCTGCTCCTCGCTCCATCCATCCGTGCCCGCCGGCCGCTCCGGAATGACCAGATAGCGGAGCTCCGCCGTCGAATCCCATACGCGGATCTTCTTATCCTCGGGCAAGGTCACGCCGAATTCGGCCAGCACCCCGCGCGGATCGATAACTGCCCGCGAACGGTAGGCGGGGGCCTTGTACCACACGGGCGGCAGGCCGAGGACCGACCAGGGGTAACAGGAGCAAAGCGTACAGACGACGAGATTATGCGTCTCGTCCGTGTTGAACACCGCGCGCATGTGCTCGCCCTGACGCCCGGCATAGCCAAGGCTCGCGATCGCCGCCGTCGCGCCGCGCCGCAGCCACTCCGCGAATTCAGGATCGTTCCATGCCCTGGCGACGACACGCGCACCGTTTCGTGGGCCGACCTTGGTCTCGTAGGTCTCGACGATCGCATCGATCGCCGCCGGATCGATCAGTCCCTTCTCCGTCAGAACCGTCTCCAGCGCCCTCACCCGCGCCTGCATGTCGGTATAGCGGTTGTCATGGTCATGGTCGTGGTCGTGATGGTGATCGTCGTCGTGCACGAGATAATCCTCCGCCAATTGGCGGCTTATCTTTAAGCGCTTGTAGCCGGAGCGCCAAGCCCCACTCAGGTTGTCGTCGAAGCCTGCCGCAAGCTCTATTTCAGCATCGGCCAAAGGCTGAGCACCAACAACACGGCCATGGTGATGTTGAACCATTTGAGCTGGACGGGATCCGACAACCAATCACGCAGAGCCGAGCCGAACCCCGCCCAGGTCGACACGCTCGGCAGATTGACCAGCGCGAAAGCGAAGCCAACGATCAAAACACTCGCAAAGTAGATATTCGGGATCGTGTAAGTCGCCATCGCGGTAACAGCCATGACCCATGCCTTCGGGTTGACCCACTGGAAGGCTGCCGCCGACAGGAACGACATCGGGCTGACACCGCTCTTGCCTTCGTCTAGCGACCGTGAAGTCGCAATCTTCCAGGCGATCCACGCAAGATAGGCGCCACCGGCAAATTTCAGCGTCAGATAGAGAGCCGGCACCGCATGCAGCAGCGCCCCAAGCCCGAATCCGACGCCGATCAGCAGCGAGAAGAACCCTGCCCCGATCCCCAGCATATGCGGAACGGTGCGCCGGAAACCGAAATTCACGCCCGATGCGAAGAGCATCATGTTGTTGGGGCCAGGCGTTATCGATGTGGTAAAGGCAAACAGGACGAGTGCCAGAAATGTATCCAGCGGCATGAGACCTCCCGGAGGCCCGCGGTTGGTCCGGCGGGACTTTTCGATTTAGGTCAATCTAACTGACCTAAATCCACCGCTCCATGCTATCATTGTCATGGTGACACGATTGGTTGAAAGATTGGCGCGCCTCCCAATCTTCTTCGAAAACCGGAACGACCATCATGCGAGACGACGCCATCCCAACCATCAGCTTTCCCAATGGTGCAGAGGTTCCAGCCATCGGCCAGGGCACCTGGAACATGGGAGAGAGATCTTCCGAGGCCAGGAGCGAGATCGAAAGCCTGCGCGCAGGCCTCGATCTCGGGATGACGCTGATCGATACCGCGGAAATGTATGCCGACGGCGGCGCGGAGAAGATCGTTGGCGAGGCGATCCGGGGCAGACGGGATGAGGTGTTTCTCGTCAGCAAGGTGTATCCTTGGAACGCCACCCGGACGGGAACGATCGCAGCCTGCGAACGCAGCCTATCGCGTCTCGGCACGGATCGGATCGATCTCTATCTGCTTCACTGGCGCGGCGACCATCCGCTCGCTGCTACCGTCCAGGCTTTCGAGGAACTGAAAGCATCCGGCAAGATCGGCGCCTGGGGTGTTTCCAACTTCGATGCTGACGACATGGAGGAACTGCGGACCGTTCCCGCCGGAGGGAACGTCGCAGCCAACCAGGTTCTCTACAACCTGTCACGCCGAGGCGTTGAATATGATCTGCTGCCCTGGTGTCAGGAACGTCGGATCCCGATCATGGCCTATTCACCGATCGAACAGGGGCGCATTCTGCATCATCCGGAACTGATCCGCGTCGCCAAGGCCTATCAGGCAACGCCGGCGCAGGTGGCACTTGCCTTCCTGCTGGAACGCGACGGCGTGATCGTCATCCCGAAAACGTCGAACGCTGCCCGCGCCGCCGAAAACCGGGACGCAGTCTCGCTCGACATTACCGACGAGGACTGGGCGGCGCTCGATGCCGCTTTCCCGCCTCCGGCAAGAAAAAGGCCGCTGGAGATGCTCTGATCTCCAGCGGATTTTGATGGCGCGGGTTGGCACTAGTGCCGGCAAGGGCCGCGATCAGGCGGCTTTTATGTCGGGGCTACCCCCATATACCGGATAATCAGTGTACCCTTCGGCGCCACCGCCGTAGTACGTCTCACGGTTCGGCGTCGCCAACGGCAGGTCCCGCCGCAATCGCTCGACCAGATCGGGATTTGCGATGAACGGCTGGCCGAAAGCAGCGAGATCAATAAGGCCGTCCTGCAGGAACTGCTCTGCACGGCGCTTGTCGAGAGAACCGGCAAGAATAAGCGTGCCCGAATAGCTCTCGCGGAACTTGCGCAGAAAATCCCTCGAAAGAGCCGGAGCGCTGGCAAGCCCCTGATCCTTCAGATGCACATAGGCAAGTTTGCGTTCAGCAAGCGCAGTCGCAAGATGCAGGTAGGTTTCCTCGATCAAAGGATGGTGCGGCATGTCGAACAGCTTGCCGAACGGCGAAAGCCGGATACCGACCTTCTCGGCACCAATCCGCGCCACCACCGCGTCGACAATCTCCAGCACGAAGCGCGTCCTGTCTTCGACGTTGCCTGCGCCATATCGGTCGGTGCGGTCGTTGATCAGAGTATTGAGAAACTGCTCCAGGAGATAACCGTTGGCACCGTGGATCTCGACGCCGTCAAATCCGGCGGCAACGGCATTGGCCGCAGCATTCGCAAAGTCGTTTACGACCCTTGCGACCTCGTCAGTCCCAAGCGGTCGCGGCACGCTGGCTTCAACGAAACCGGCAACACCTTCGTCGTTGAACGCGTAGGCCGTACTCTTATCGTCGCGCGCCGGCTTGGCGCTGGAACTGACCGGCTGGCCGCCAGCCGGCTGAAGAGAGGTATGCGACATGCGGCCGACGTGCCAGATCTGCGCAAAGATCTTCCCGCCTTCCTCGTGCACGGCCTTCGTCACGCCCTGCCAGCCGCGAACCTGATCGTCCGACCAGATGCCGGGGATAAAGGCGAAACCCGTTCCCTCTTGCGAGATCGGCGTTCCCTCGGAAACAATCAGACCGGCGCCGGCGCGCTGGCGATAATACTGGGCGGTCTGCTCGTCGGCGATACCGTCCTTCGCCCTGGCCCGGGTCATCGGAGCCATGACGACACGGTTACGAAGCTTCTGGCCGCGAAGGTCGTAGACTTCAAAGAGAGACTTCATGAGCGCTATTCCTCAATTCGGTTGATTATCATCGACCAAACAGATATCTCTGCCGCATTCAGAAATCCAACAGATGGAAATCATGATGTCGATCGATCACGCTCATATATTGAAGTTCGACCTGAACCTGCTGGTTGCCTTTGATGCCCTGATGAGCGAGCGCAATGTCACGCGGGCGGCGCAGCGTATCGGCACATCACAATCCGCCTTGAGCCACAATCTCGGCCGCCTGCGCGCGCTTCTATCGGATGAACTCTTTGTTCGCTCGGCGCGTGGGATCGAACCAACGCCAAGGGCGCAGGAACTCGCGGAGACCGTCAGCGGCATCCTGTGCACGATCCAGTCCCGCCTGATCGAGCCGGAGCAATTCGACCCGGCAACGGACGAGCGAACCTTCACGCTCGGAATGACCGACTATCTCGAAAGCCTGTTGATGCCGCCGCTTCTCGCTTCCGTTCGCGAGCAGGCGCCACACGTCAATTTCGTGATACGGTCGCTCGACCAGGATTATCCCGCGGATCTACTGGACAGCGGCGAGATCGACCTCGCGATCGGCAAGGTGGAAACCGGCAACGAACTCCATAAACGCCGCAAGCTCTGGTCCGAGCGTTATGTCATCCTCAGCAATCCCGAGACAACCGGCCGCTCCGGCATGATCGACCTCGAGACGTTTCTCGCGACCCCGCAGGCCGTGATCGTCAGCAAGGACGGCCGCTGCCGCCTTGTGGACGAAGTGCTAGCTGAGCGTGGATTGAAACGACGCGCAGCAGTGACGACGCCGCACCTCTTCACGCTGCCGATCCTGGTTCGGGATACGCACGTACTTGCCGCCGTGCCAGCAAGCTTCGCCCGTGCCTGGGCGCCGGTGTTCGGCCTCGCCATCAGCCCAGGACCGGTGGACATCCCGCCCTATGACATCTCGCTTGGATGGCACACCTCGTCCGACCGCAACGCCGGGCACGTCTGGCTACGCCAACAGGTCCTTGCGGCGCTCGAGCCTGTCCGCGCCAAGGTCCTTCAGGCGAATGCAGGATCCGATATCGCCTTGGTCGCCGCCGAATAGATCGCTCGGATTGTCACCGGATTGCCGGAATGGGAGAAGTACCGGGCGCCCTGGCGTCCGGTACTTGTATTGGCTTACATCCCCTGCTGGCCGCGGTTCATCGCGGCAATACCGGTGCGGCAGACCTCGATGAGGCCGAGCGGCTTCATGATCGAGACGAACTGGTCGATCTTCGAGGACTTGCCGGTGATCTCCAGGATGAAGTGATCGACCGTGGCATCGACCACTTTCGCATGGAAGGCATCCGCGAGCCGGAGCGTCTCGGCCCGAGTCTCGCCCGTACCGATGACCTTGACGAGCGCCACTTCGCGCTCGATCGGACGCTCCTGGCCGAGTTCGCGGGCGCGTACCGTCAGATCGACCACCCGATGAACAGGAACGATGCGCTCAAGTTGAGCCTTGATCTGTTCGAGGACATGGGGCGTGCCGCGCGTCACGATGGTAATGCGCGACAGATGCGCCTGGTGCTCGGTTTCGGAGACGGTCAGGCTCTCGATGTTGTAGCCGCGGCCAGAGAACAGGCCGATGACGCGGGCAAGGACGCCCGGCTCGTTGTCGACGAGGACCGAAAGCGTATGGCTTTCGACCGCCGCCGTCTCGGGCGAGATGAAGTAGGCAGAGCCCGTCGGCTGAAGGTGTGCGTTCATGGTCTTGGGTTTCCTCTACCTTGATATCAAACGAGCTGACGGCCCTTGGCGTCGATCGCATTGGCGACCGCCTCGTCCGTGGCTTCGTCCGGCAGCAGCATTTCGTTGTGAGCCTTGCCCGACGGGATCATCGGGAAGCAATTGGCGAGATTGGCGACACGGCAATCGAAAATGACCGGCTTCTTCACGTCGATCATTTCCTGGATTGCGCCGTCCAGATCGTCAGGCTTGTCGCAACGCAGGCCAACGGCGCCGTAGGCTTCGGCGAGCTTGACGAAGTCGGGCATCGCTTCCGTATAGGAGTTCGACAAGCGATTGCCGTGCAGCAACTGCTGCCACTGGCGAACCATGCCCATGTACTGGTTGTTCATGATGAAGATCTTGATCGGCGCTTCGTACTGGATCGCCGTCGACATTTCCTGGATGCACATCTGGATCGAGGCGTCGCCGGCAATGTCGATGACGAGGCTTTCCGGATGCGCGATCTGCACGCCGAGCGCTGCCGGCAGGCCGTAGCCCATGGTGCCGAGGCCGCCCGAAGTCATCCAGCGGTTCGGCTTCTCGAATCCATAGAACTGCGCTGCCCACATCTGGTGTTGACCGACTTCGGTCGTGATGTAGGTGTCGCGATCCTTGGTCAGCGCATAGAGGCGCTCCAGCGCATATTGCGGCATGATGACATCGTTGTTCTTGGTATAGGCGAAGGAGTTGCGCGCCCGCCAGCGCGTGATATCGGCCCACCAATCGGCGATCTGGCTCTTCTCCGGCTTCTTCGGCAGAGCCCGCCACAAGCGGACCATGTCTTCCAGAACGCTTCCAACATCGCCGCGAATGCCAAGATCGACGCGAACGTTCTTGTTGATAGAGGACGGGTCGATGTCGATATGGATCTTCTTCGAGTTCGGTGAGAAGGCAGTGATGCGGCCGGTAATGCGGTCGTCGAAGCGGGCGCCGATACAGACCATAACGTCGCAGTCATGCATCGCCATGTTCGCCTCGTAGGAGCCGTGCATGCCGAGCATCTTCAGCCAGTTCTTGCCTGATGCCGGATAGGCGCCGAGGCCCATCAGCGTCGAGGTGATCGGGAAATCCGTCAGTTCGACCAACTCGCGCAGAAGCTTGGTCGCCTCGGGGCCGGAGTTGATGACGCCGCCGCCGGTGTAGATGATCGGACGCCGTGCACTCGCCATCATCTCGACCGCCGCATGGATCTGGTTGAGATCACCCTGGATCTTCGGCTGGTAGCTCTTCTGGATCGCATGGGCCGCAGGCGGCGTATAAGTACCGGTGGCAAACTGGACGTCCTTCGGAATGTCGACGAGAACGGGACCCGGGCGGCCCGACTGCGCGATGCGGAAGGCTTCGTGAATGATCGCCGCGAGATCGTTGACGTCCTTGACCAGCCAGTTGTGCTTGGTGCAAGGGCGCGTGATGCCGACCGTATCGGCCTCCTGGAAGGCATCCGAACCGATCAGCGAGGTCGGAACCTGGCCGGTGAGGCAGACGAGCGGGATCGAATCCATCAAGGCGTCCTGCAGCGGCGTGACGGCATTCGTCGCACCCGGACCGGAAGTAACAAGCAAGACACCGACCTTGCCGGTTGAGCGGGCATAGCCTTCGGCCGCATGGCCGGCGCCCTGCTCATGGCGGACGAGAATGTGCTTGATCTCGTCCTGCTGGAAGATCTCGTCGTAGATCGGCAGCACTGCGCCACCCGGATAGCCGAAGATATGCTCGACGCCGTTGTCCTTCAGCGCCTGAAGGACGATCTCCGCTCCCGTCATCCGATTGCCTGCTGCCTGATTGTCCGTGCCCGTCATGTTTCTTTTCCGTTTTGACTGCTGGGATTTGAGTTCTGTGGTCCGGAAGCCCGAATTTCGGGCATAAAAAAAGGCCCCTGAGGGAGCCTGTCATCTAGCGCATGGGTGGCTATCGCCGGATGGTTACACCATCCTGCCCATGCGCTTTCCCACCACGATAAGAGCTACTGCGATTTTCATGGGGCGAAGTGATAGACAGAAAATTTCGCATCGTCAACGCATGCCGCAATAAAAAATCGAGCCCGATCGCACCAGCCGAACGTGTGCCGGAATGATCACCTATCGCAAAAAGACTTTCTTAAACGTTCGCTCATATCCTCCTTTACTATCGCAGGGAGTAGCCCTTTGCTGAACAAGGACTTGCACACGTCAGGCAAGGCAGGCGAGCATGACCGCCGCGATGACCAGACCCCGGGCAACCGGTTTCTCGGCCGCGTTGTTGCGTGCAGCGGGTCTCGCGCAACCATCGCCGCCGTCGCCGAAGCTGGGGGCACGGAGCTTGCCGAACTGTGGTCGGTCGGAAAGCTGATTTCGATCAGCGTTGGCCGAAATCGTGTGGTCGCCATCGTCTACTCCATGAACACCGACAGTCACAGCTGGGGTGAAGGAAAAGACAACCACTTCCAGATCGAGACCGAGTTGCTCGGCGAAGTTCGCGTCGACGAGGACGGTCGCGAGCAGTTCTCGACCGGCATTTCGCGCTATCCCTATCTTGGCGCCATCGCCCACCGCATTCGCGCGAGCGACCTGATGCGGATCTACGATGCCGGCAGCGGAACGACGGCGGTCATCGGCAAGCTCACTCAGGACGAGAGCATCGATGCCGCGATTCATATTCCTTCGATGCTGTCCAAGCACTTCGCCATTGTCGGATCGACCGGCGTCGGCAAGTCGACGGCCGTCTCTCTGCTCCTGCACAAGGCAATCGAGGCAGACCCGAAGCTCCGTGTCCTGATCCTGGACCCGCACAACGAATTCGCGGCCGCTTTCCCAAAACATTCGGTGGTTATCGACACCGACACGCTCGATCTGCCCTTCTGGCTGATGAAACTGGAAGAGTTCGCGGAAGTCGTCTTCCGGGGTCGAACACCCATCCCCGAGGAAGTCGATATTCTGCGCGACTTGTTGCCGGAGGCCAAGCGCGGCTTTCGCGGCAGCGACAACTCGATCGTGCGGCGCACCACCGAGAAAAGCTCGATTACCGCTGATACACCTGTTCCCTATCGCATGGCCGATCTGCTTGCGCTGATCGACGAGCGCATCGGCAGGCTCGAGGGTCGCGACGAAAAGCCCCTACTCAGATCGCTGAAGATGCGCATCGTCGCCGCCATCAACGATCCGCGCTACCACTTCATGTTCTCAAGCAATACGATCAGCGACACCATCATGGAGACGGTGGCGGAAATATTCCGTATCCCCGGCGATAGCAGGCCGATCTGCACCTTCCAGCTATCGGGCATCCCGTCTGAAGTCGTGAACTCGGTTGCCTCGGTCCTCTGCCGTATGGCCTTCGAAATCGCGCTGTGGAGCGACGGCGCCATCCACATGCTCGTCGTCTGCGAAGAGGCACACCGTTACATTCCGTCCGACCCGAATCTCGGCTTCTTCCCGACAAGACAGGCCATCGCCCGCATCGCCAAGGAAGGCCGCAAGTACGGCGTATCGCTCGGGATCATCACGCAGCGCCCCGGCGAACTCGACCAGACGATCCTGTCGCAGTGCTCGACCCTCTTTGCGATGCGCCTTGCCAATGACCGGGACCAGGAGATCATTCGCTCGGCCATCCCGAATTCGTCGATCTCGACGACCAGTTTCATCTCCTCGATCGGAAACGGCGAAGCGATCGCCTTCGGCGAGGCCATCAGCGTGCCGATGCGCATGCGCTTCTCGCGCGTCGATGTGCAGTACCTGCCCAAGGCGAACGGCGCCAGCGTCAAGGTCAGCGAGGAGGATCCTGATAACGTCGACCTGCGCAAGATCGTGACACGCATGCGTGCCGTCGCCGGTCCCGACATCTCGGCATTCCAGCAAAGCTATTCGGCCACCATCTCTCCCAGCGGTACCTACGAAGACGAAGACAGCTTTGGTGACGACTTCGACGAATTGGTAGCGGCCCCTTCCTACCCGTCGGCCAACATAGCGACAACACCGCCACTGGCCCCGATCGAGCCCTATCGCCGCGATATGCTGCCGGGGGCGGGCTCTGCGCGCGAGGCTGCGGCCGCCGCGTCGCCCGCACCACTCGCAGCATCGGAAACATCTATCGACAGCCGCCTCGAAGCCCTGAGGCGCGAAATGCGCGGAGAGCCTTCCTCCGGACCAGGTGACAGACCAACTGCCACGGGCGGCATCCGCCGGGAACCTGGCGTGTCTCTTCGTGACAGCATCCTGAAAAAGCCGCTCAGCAGCCTGAACAACAAGGAATAGCCGACCTCCGAGCGGTTCTACGGGAGGCGCTCCCAGCTTTCGTCCATCTGGTTGCGAAACCAGGTCATCTGCCGCTTGGCGTATTGCCGCGTCGCCGCAGCCCCCCGCTCCAGCACTTCGTCGCGGCTAAGCTCGCCTCTCAACATCGCCGCAATCTGCGAAACGCCGATGGCCTTCATGACCGGCATATCGGGCGGCAGCGAAAGCGAAAGCAGGGTCTTCACCTCGTCCTCAGCCCCCTGCTCCAACATCTTCTCGAACCGACCGTTGATCCGCTGGTGAAGGATGGCCCGATCAGGTGCGACGACGATCTTGCGAGAAGTCGAAGGATCGACGATCACAGGGCCGGTCTGCGCCTGGAAATCGGCAATCGATCGACCCGTCGCCTCGAGGACCTCCAGCGCTCTTACGATCCGCTGCCCATCCTGTGGGCGCAGACTTTCGGCGACCAATGGATCGCGCTCCCGCAGCTGCCGATAGAGTTCGTCGCGTCCTTCCTCCTGCAAGCGCGAACGAAGGCGGTTTCGCACCTCCTCCGGTATTGCAGGCATATCCGAAAGCCCACCGGTCAGCGCCTTGAAGTAGAGGCCCGTTCCGCCCACGAAGATTGGTTTGCGCCCGTCGGCATGAAGGCGCGGCAAAAGCTCGGTGACATCCCGCAGCCAAGCGCCCGTCGAATAGGCCAGCTTCGCCGGGACGTGACCGTAGAGGTAATGCGGCACGCCTTGCATATCCTCGTCCGAGGGTCGCGCGGTCAGCACGCAAAGCGTGTCGTAGACCTGCATGCTGTCGGCGTTGACGACGACGCCATTATGCTGTTTCGCAAACTCGACGGCCAAGGCGGACTTGCCGCTGGCGGTCGGCCCGGTTATCAGGATCGCGTTCACTGCGCTTAGAAGGTTTTCCATCATGGCTCTCGTTGCCACGCTTGTTGCCAATCCGTCAAATCCTGTTCTCACGCCTGTCATTGCCGAGCAGGCATCCGACGCAGTGAATGCTTCCGGCCTATACTGGCTTGCCGATGGCGTTGCCTGCGATATCGCGCTGAGAGATGGGACGGACGTGGAAGCCGCCCGCGCCAACATTCTCGCCGTCATCGGCAGCGCTGCGATCGACCTTGTCATCCAGGACGCAGAGACGCGCCGCAAGAGACTGCTGATCGCCGATATGGACTCCACCATGATCGGCCAGGAATGCATCGACGAACTCGCCGCCGAAGTCGGCCTGAAGGAAAGGGTCGCCGCGATTACCGCTCGAGCCATGAATGGTGAGATTGCCTTCGAGCCTGCCCTTCGCGAGCGTGTCGCCCTCTTGAAGGGATTGCCGATATCGGTCGTGGATGAAGTCATTGCCAAGCGCATCACACTGACCCCAGGTGGCCGCGGACTGATCGCCACCATGAAATCCAAGGGGCATTATACGGCGCTGGTCTCCGGCGGCTTTACCGTCTTCACCGGTCCCATCGCAAAGACGCTCGGCTTCGATGAAAACCGGGCGAACGTTCTTCTGGAAGACAACGGCGTTCTCACCGGCTACGTCGCCGAACCTATCCTCGGCAAGCAAGCCAAGGTCGATGCGCTGAACGACATTTCAGAAAAGCTGGGAATTTCACCGAAGGACGCCCTTGCCGTCGGCGACGGTGCAAACGATCTCGGCATGCTTCAACTCGCCGGATCCGGCGTCGCGCTGCACGCCAAGCCGACCGTCGCCGCACAGGCGAAAATACAGATCAATCACGGCGACCTTAGCGCTCTCCTCTATATCCAGGGCTACCGCAAGACCGATTTCGTAACGCCATGACAGTGATCCTAACGACCGATCGCCTGCTTCTGCGCAATTGGACTGACGAGGATCGGCCGCTTTTCCACGAGATCAATTCCGATCCCGAGGTGATGGAATTCTTCGCCGTCCGTCGCGACCGCACCGAGGCAGATTCGATGCTGGATACGATCCGCGATGCCATCGCCGAAACAGGTCTTGGCTTCTATGCAGCGGCTCTGAAGGAAACCAACGAGCCGATCGGCTTTTGCGGCCTCTGGCGACCCGAACTCGAGCCTTTCCTGCCGGCAGGCACCATCGAGGTGGGCTGGCGTCTAGCGAAGAGACATTGGGGCAAGGGCTATGCGACGGAAGCGGGAGCGGCAGCCCTTCGGCGTGGCTTCACCGAGTTCGATCCTCCCGAAATCGTCTCTTTCGCGGTGGCGGACAATCATCGCTCCACCGCCGTCATGCGCCGACTTGGCCTGCATCACGAACCCGCCCGCGATTTCGACCATCCAAGGGTTCCCGACACGCATCCGCAGCTGAAACGCCACGTTCTTTATGCAATCAGCCGTGAGCAATGGAAGCGTGGAATCGGCTGACGCCAATTGTCGTGCGCGACGGAAACCCCGGAAAGACCCGGCGCCTACTGTGATCATCGGCGAAGGCACCACTCAGCAGTTTGTGAAAAGATGGGCCGCGCTGCGTCCTGCTATTCCATCGGCACTGCGACGAAGCGCAAGTCACCGTTCGACGACGCGATCATCATCTGTGCGTTGCGCCGGCCTTCCTGCTTAAGCGACTGCACTTTCGCGGCAACCGCCTCGGGCGAGCGCATGAACTCCTGCGCCACCTCAACGATTACATCGCCGGGTTTCAGGCCCTTCTCCGCCGCCAGCGAGCCGGGCGCGACCTCGGCAACCAGCACCCCGTCAACGCTTTCCGCGATCCCGAAGGTCTTGCGCGTCTCGGCGCTGAGCTGCGAAAGCGAGAGGCCGAGCACGTTCTTGGGGTTCGTTGCATCAGGCGTTGCCTGATCCGCCTTGCCCTTGGCATCCGGCATCGGCTGGCTCTGCTGATCATCGGGCTCGTCCATATCCTGGTTCTCATCAGGATCCGGATTGATGATGCCACCCTTGTTCGGATCGGCATCGTTGGAGGCAGCCTGATCGCTGTCCTCAAGCCGACCGAGCTTCACCTTCACGGTCTGCTCCTTGCCATCGCGAAGAACGACGACGTCGACTTCCTTACCGACAGGGCTTTCCGCCACGACGCGCGGCAGATCACGCATCTCGTTGACCGGTTTACCGTCGAATTTCAGGATGACATCGCCCGCCTTGATCGAACCGTCATCGACCGGCCCGCCCTTGATGACGCCGGCAACCAGCGCACCCTTGGCGCTCGAGAGACCGAGGCTATCGGCAACATCGTCGGTCACCGGCTGGATGCGCACACCGAGCCAGCCGCGGCGGGTCTCGCCGAATTCGCGCAACTGCTCGACGACGCCAGCAGCCAATTCCGACGGCACCGAGAAGCCGATACCGATCGATCCGCCGCTCGGAGAAATGATCGCCGTGTTGATGCCGATGACCTCGCCCTTCATGTTGAAGAGCGGACCGCCGGAATTGCCCTTGTTGATCGCCGCATCCGTCTGGATGAAATTGTCGTAGGGGCCGGCGTTGATGTTGCGTCCACGCCCCGAAATAATACCCACGGTTACCGATCCGCCGAAGCCGAACGGATTGCCGATCGCCATGACCCAGTCGCCGATCCGCATCACGCTGGAATCGCCGAACTTGACGGCCGTCAGCGGTGCCTTCGGCTCAACCTTGAGGACCGAAAGGTCAGTCTTCGTATCGGTCCCGATCAGCTTCGCCTTCAGCTTGGTGCCGTCGGCGAAATTGACCTCGATGTCGTCTGCTCCCTCGATCACGTGGTTGTTCGTGACGATGTAGCCTTGCGGATCGATGACGAAGCCGGAACCCAGCGAATTGACGTTGTGGTTGCCGCCCTTGTTGCCCTTCTGCTTGTTGAAGAAGTCGTTGAAGAACTCCTGGAACGGTGAACCGTCGGGCGCGCGCGGCGCCGGGCCGACGCCCTCATCGTCCTTGACATTCTGCGATGTCGAAATGTTCACGACGGCATTGAGAAGCCCTTCGGCGAGATCGGCAACGGATGCCGGACCGTTCAGCGGCGGTGTGGTGCCCTGAGCTTGCACCGAGCCGGTGAAACCAACATTAACCAGAAGTGCGGCGCCGGCCAGGAGAGCGAGCGATCGTCTGAAGGTCGGGCGGGTCGTCGGGGCCATCAAGCATCCTCATTTCAAATAAAACGCACTCTGAGCACCAGCATACGGCGGAATGATGGAGGGCGAAATCACCTTTTCGCGAAATCCCGTGCAATCTATTCGCGGCGCCGCCGCCATCCAATCGCAACATAAAAAAGGGCCGGCAAAACTGCCGGCCCGCACTTCGTTTTCCAGGTTCCGATGCCCCGATCAGTTCGTCGGTGCAGTCGGCATCGCCGGCGGTGGCGCGTTTCTTGGCGCACCGCTTGCGTCGTTGAAGAAGCGGAAGAACTGCGAGTTCGGAGAGATCACCAGCGTGGTGTCCTGCGACGTCAGTGCCGTGGAATAAGCGGCCATAGAACGATAGAACTCGAAGAATGCCGGATCCTTGCTGAATGCATCCGCAAACAACCTGTTGCGCTCGGCGTCACCTTGACCGCGGAGGATCTCGGAATCGCGCTGCGCCTCGGCAGTGATCTCAACGACCTGCCTGTCTGCGATAGCCCGGCGACGCTGGCCCTCTTCCGTACCCTGCGCGCGCAGGAGTTCAGCTTCGGCAAGGCGCTCGGCGCGCATGCGGTCATAGGTCTTCGGCGCAACTTCGCGCGTCAGATCCGTACGGCGGATGCGAACGTCCTGAATGTTGAGGCCCAGGTCCTCGGCATCGCGATGCAGATCGTCGCGCACCTCGAGCATCATTGCCACGCGCTCTTCCGACAGCGCGGCATCGAAGTCGCGCAGACCGTAGACACGGCGAAGTGAGGAATCGAGCTGCGTGCGAAGGCGCGCCTCCGCGGCCTCGCGATCGCCCGACACGGTTTCGCGAAACTTGCGCACGTCCCTGATGTCATAGACCACGAAAGCATCGACATCGAAGGTCGCACCACCGCGAACCTGGACACGAATGTTGTCAAGGTCGAAGCGAAGGGCCTGCCTTTCGACGATCTGGACGCGATCGGCATCCATGAAGGCGAATGGCAGCTTGAAGTATATGCCCGGCTCGGTCTTCACCGACTGGATCTGACCGAAGCGGACCACGATTGCCTGCTCGCGCGCGTTCACAACGAAGACCGACGAATAGAGCGCGATCAAGACGACGGCGAGAAGGCCTAGGATGAGAGGAAGCCTGTTCGATGTCATGGCTCAACCTCCCTGCTGTGCCGGTTTGCCGATCTCGTTGAGCGGCAGATAGGGCACAACCCCCTGCTTCTCATCGATCACGACCTTCTTGGAGTTCTTCAGAACCTGCTCCATCGTTTCGAGGAAAAGGCGTGTCCGGGTTACGTCCGGCGCCTTCGCGTACTGTTCGTTAATGAACGAGAAGCGCTGGGCCTCACCTTCGGCCTCCTTGACGACGCGGTCCTTGTAGGCCGCTGCCGCTTCGCGGATCTGGGCCGCATCACCGCGCGCCTGACCGAGCTTCTGGTTGGCGTATTGATTGGCCTCTTCGACGAGCCGCTGCTTGTCCTGGTCGGCGCGCTGCACTTCTTCGAAGGCATCGGCAACTTCGCGTGGCGGCGCCACGTCCTGGATCGTCACGGCACCGATGGAGATACCAGCCCGGTAACGGTCCATCGTCCCCTGGACGATGTTGGCGACTTCGGTCTCGATCGGCTGACGATTGTCACGGAACGCGTCCTGGGCCGGACGGCGACCAACGACTTCGCGCATGGCGCTCTCAGCGACCTGCTGGAGGGTCTCGGCCGGATTCTCGACGTTGAAGAGATAGGCCTTCGGATCGCTAACCGTGAAGAACACGGAGAACTGGACGTTCAGGATGTTCTGGTCGCCGGAAAGCATCAGCCCGCTTGACGAAGAGGCGGACGTCGATGCCGCGCCGATGTTCTGCTGCTGCATCGTCACCTTGACGATCTCGACGGTCTCCATCGGCCACAGGTGGAAGTGCAGGCCAGGCGTGGAAATCTCTTCCTTGGGACGACCGAAACGCAATTCGACGCCGCGCTCGTCCGGCTGGACGATGTAGATGCACTGGAAGAGCCAGAACACCACAAGAATCGCCGCCGCAATGACGAGGACGCCACCGTTCAACCCGCCGGGCACTATGTTACGAAGCTGATCCTGGCCGCGCCTGATGATGTCTTCGAGATCAGGCGGCCCGCCCTTGCCACCGCCGCCACCGCGCGGGCGATTAGGCCCTTGCCCCCATGGTCCCTGATTGTTACCGCCGCCACCGCCCCAAGGGCCGCCGCCGCCATTCTGATTGCTCCAGGGCATCAAAACCTCGTTATTCGTTAAACTCACGACCGCCTACTCCACGGGGGCGGCGGACGTAGGCAGTCGTGACCGTTATAGGTATCGCCGCATCTGCTTTCAACGCAGCATGAGGAACTTGGCAATATTTATTGGAAAATAGTTGGTTTTCAGCGCTTAGCGCCTGTCGTAGACCACGAATTTCGTGGGATAGCTATCCTTGTCGCCTGCCGGCACCTCAATCGTCTCCGTCGCCCTCCAAAGCGTGGGGTCAATCGTGGGAAACGACGTGTCACCGTCAACGGATGTTTCGACATGCGTCACGCACAATCGATCGGCGAGATCGAGCGCCTGCGTATAGATCTGCCCACCGCCGATGATGCAGATTTCGTCCTCGCCGCTCCGTTTCGCAATGTCCTCGGCAAGACCGATGGCTTCGGTCAGGGATCGGGCCATACGCACATCCGGATGGTCTATTGCAGCGGCCTGTCGGGAGATCACGACATTGGCCCGCCCCGGCAACGGTTTTCCGATCGATTCATAAGTCTTCCGGCCCATGATGACGGACTTACCGAGCGTTAGAGCCTTGAACCGCTTGAGATCCGCGGATAGCCGCCATGGCATGTCCCCGTCCCGCCCGATGATGCCGTTCTCGGAAACGGCAACCACGATGGTCTTTCGAATTTCTGACATCAAGCTCTCCGATCAGGCCACGATCGACGCATTGGCGCCGGCGCCGGCTTCGTGGCCGGGCGCACCGTCTGCGCCATTATTTTTTCTGGGTACTCGGTACACTTGATTGAGCCTTCGTTCGGAGGTGTCGGGATCGATTCGATAGTGTCATAAAATCGTTGGCGTGGTCTAAACTTTCCTCCGGATATCCCGAGGAAGTTAGGATGGCATCGTATCGATTGTGATCGGTCTCGCCATTGCTCACATCAATGTTCCAGTCACCTAGGCGGCTGTTCGGACGCAATAGCCTGATCGCAGCCTGTGCCATCAAACGCCGGGCTCTCCTCAAACCGTGTCGAGGTCGTAGATGCGGCCCGTCAGCCATGCCGGCCAGTCGCGCTCGAAGAACGACTTGGCACCCTCGTCGAACTTGCGGTTTGGGCGAGTGGCTATCCGCATCGCGTCGCCTTCCAGTCGGACGACGATCTGCTCCTCGCGATGGGCGTCGCGCTCTTTCCGGAAGCGAAACTCCTCCAGCGGGCCGGCATTGGAAAGCGGAAGCGACTCTCCCGTAGTATCGCATATCGCGCGCGCACCACGGCTCCCGCCGCCGTTTCGAATGAAATAATCCAACGCGGCCAACACGGCTTCCGAGGCGAGCGCCATCTGCCGCCATTGAAGTGCCCGCCCTGCCTCGGCAGCGCGCTCGTAGGCAATGCCCTTGGCCCGAATTTCGGCATTGAGCCGCCGCGCCTCGACCAAGGCCGAGGCCACGCTTTCGCCGTCGCAGATCAGGCCAGCCTTGTCGCTCATCCGCGCCTGAACTTCCGTACGGATTGCCTTTGCGGCCAGCGGCCTGTCGCCCTTCAGCATCCCCAGCAGCTCGAAGATGCCGGCGCCTGCGACAACCCGCAGGTCGCTCGAGAGGGCCTTCTTAGCCCTGCCACTTGCGCCGATATGCTCGGCAACGCGCGTCCCAAAGACCTGCCCCGCATTCAAGGCCGCGCCTCCTGGTCTCGTCACTCCGTGCGTACCCGCCGCCTCGCCGACCGCGTAGCACCCCGCGAGACTGCTGCGCCCCCAGGTGTCAACCATGATGCCGCCATTCATGTGCTGGTTGTTGACGGCAAACTCCAGCGGGGCTGCAGCAATATCGACCTTGTAGCGGCGATAAAGTTCGATCGCGAGCGGGTTCATATGGCGAAGACGATGGATCGGCAGATCCTGGGTCGCCGCCGCATTCCCAAGATAGCGCTTCACAACGTCATCGAGGCGCTCGAGATCGAAAGGCAGGTCGCCTGGCACCGGGAGCGGGTTCCGATTGAAGTCCATGAACACGCGCCGACCGGCCGCAGTTTCGCGATAGATCGCGAGGTCGACGAGGCTCGAACCGAAGTCGAGCATCCTCGTGGAGTGGAACGGCCACTGGTATCCCTTGCGGAAGACGTTCGACGCCAGTTCCTGCGTGGTCCGGTAGTATTCGGCGAGGAAGTGATGCTCTGTGCCCTCGGCATCGACGGAATAGATGTGCGGTATGGCCTGGACGTACGTCCCAGACAGGTTCCAGGGAAAGCCTTCCCGGCGCGTTCCAATGCCGAACTGGCTCTCGGTCAGGTTCACCAGGTCGACGCCTGCCTCGAGCGCCAGCCCAAGCGAACCGAAACAGCCGTTCGGATAGACGCTGTCGCGGTAGAGCTCGCCCGGTCCGCCCGCGGCAAGGACGATCACCTCCGTGGCGAACAACGCGACGCCGAGCGGATTGGTCTCGGTCCGGTCGTTTGCCCGAACGGCGAGAACGCCGACCACGCGCCGGCTTCCCTGCTCGCCTTCCGTCAGGATCTTGACGGCGGTCGTATGGTTATAGAACGGGATGTCGAGCCTGATGGCTTCCTCGGCCAGAACCTTGACCATGAGCCTCGAGGTGCGCGGACCGCAGCTCGTTGCCCTTCCCACTTCGTCGTGGTCGGTTTGATAGCGGAGGGTGCCACCGAGCGGCTCCTGCGGCAGCGGCAGTCCAAGGAACTGCAGGGACGCCATCATTCGGCCCGATCCGACGGCCTCGACATAGGCCGTGTCCTCGTCCATCGCGCCGCCGGCCCGGATCGCCCGTGCCATCGCCTTGTAATTGTCGCCCTGATCCGCGGTATTCGCCGTATGGAGCGTCTGCTTGTCCGATCCGGAACAGGCTGAGGTCCCACCCCATGCACTTTGGCTCATGATTGCGACGTCGTCTCCACGGCGATTGAGCTCCACGGCGGCCCGCAGTCCCGCTGCCCCCGATCCAACGACGACGCATCCCGCCCTGTAGACAGGCACGTCGATACCCGCGAGCCGAATGGTCTCCGAGGGTGCGGCTTCCTGCGCCAACCGAGGCATGTCGACGTCAGTCAGGGCGTCGAGGATGTGCTGCGGGACATCGATGGTCATTGGACTGGTCCTTGGGATCTTCGTGCGATCAAACAAGCGGGATGTCGACCCAGCGCCTCAGGCGCGAAGACTCCATGCACGCGTCGACGATCTGGCAGATGTGATGGCCGTCCTCGAACGTCGGCCACATGGGAGTCTTGGTAGTAATCGATTTCACCACCTCGGCGGCTTCGATGATCTTGCTCTCGTTGTAGCCGAGTGCGAAGTTCGGAAGCGGCAGGAATGCCCTGAAGGTTGAGTTTTCCGGGCCGACGTCGATTTCGCGAAATCCGCTCCGGCCGGTGCGGTCGTCGTTCGTGTAGAAGCGGAGCCGATTCACCTCATCATAGGTGTAGGCGATGCTGCCCTTGGTTCCGTAGATTTCGTAGGTCTGCATGAACTTGCGGCCAGTGGCGACACGACTGAAGTCGACGATACCGGCTGCGCCATTCTCGAAGCGGCAAAGGAGGTTCGTGGCATCGGGATTGGTGATGTCAGCCCACGTCTCGTCGCCCTTGAGCTTGACCTGTTCGCCGTAGGCAAGCCCCTCGACAACAGGGCGTTTGGGAGTGACGATCA
Source organism: Rhizobium sp. RHZ02 (assembly GCF_014851575.1). Lineage (NCBI taxonomy): Bacteria > Pseudomonadati > Pseudomonadota > Alphaproteobacteria > Hyphomicrobiales > Rhizobiaceae > Rhizobium > Rhizobium sp. RHZ02. Next base: position 4,047 of record NZ_JACUZX010000029.1, on the reverse strand, counting down.
GGTTGTCGGCAATCAGCGAGCTGACGCGGCCGACGAGAAACTCCATGAAGCTGAAGATGTGCGACCCGGTGTCGCCGACGATGCCCGTCGGAGCAAGCTTTCCGTCGGCGCGCCACATGAAGGGCGTCATGGGATCGCCATACATGTCTACATGCTGGCAGCCCTTGAACATCTTGATCTCGCCGATCTCGCCCGCCTCGATGATCTCCTTGGCGAGGTCATGGACTGGGTTACGAGGAAACGCATGGCCAACGCGGGTGATGACGCCCTTTTCCCTGGCGATGTCGGCAAGTTCGCGAGCCTCAGCGGCGGTGTTTGCCAACGGCTTCTCGCAGTAGACGTGCTTGCCTGCGATCAGGGCGGCTTTGGCCACCTCGTAGTGCAGGCTGTCGGGCAGGCAGATGTCGATGAGATCGACGTCCGGGTCGGTTACCGCCTGCTTCCAGTCCTGCAGGATCTTGGCGCCGGGAGCTCGTCTGGCAAGATCTTCCGCAGCCTTCGGATTGGCCTCGACGATGGCGACCACGCGCGCGGTCCCGCCGGACACCCCCAGGAAATGAGGAAACGTCTGGTAGGCCATGGTATGAACCTTGCCCATCCAGCCGGAGCCGCCCAGCACGGCTACCCTGACTTCGGCCATTATGAAAACTCCCCTGAAAGCCGGTCCGTTCATGACCGGTCACTGCTGTTTCAACTGTTCCGCGTTGTCGCGCAGGCGTGACGTGTTTTGCCGTCCTACCGAACGCCGGCCCGAGCCCTCGGACGCGTATCGTTGCGCTCGTACGAGAAGATCGTCGATGGAAGCGGTGGCAGGCCGCGGATGAGGTCCGATCCCTTTTCGCCAACCATGATGGTCGGAGCGTTGGTGTTGCACGAGGGAATCCTTGGCATGACCGAGGAATCGCAGACGCGCAGCCCCTCGAGACCATGGACCCTGAGATCGAGGCCGACGACGGCGTCCGGGCCTGTCCCCATCTTGCAAGTGCCGACGGGATGGTGGTCGGTCTTGGCATTCGCGCAGCCATACTCGATGAGCTGCTCATCGGTCATGATCTTCGGACCGGGAAGACGTTCAGCCAGAACGTAGGGCTTGAGCGCCGCCTGCTGCATGATCTCGCGAGCGATCTTCAGGCCCTCGAGCGACATCTTCTTGTCGCGCGGGTCCGACCAGTAGTTCGGATCGATCAGCGGTGCCGCTGCGGGATCGGACGAAGACAGGCGGACCGTGCCGCGCGATCTCGGGTGGAGATACGCGGAGTTGAGCGTGACGCCCGCGTTCCTCAGGCGCTCGACCCCAGCCTCGATGCCGGATCCCAGGCCGAGGTGGAACTGGATGTCGGGCGAACGGGCGTCCGGATCGGCGTACCAGAAACCGCCAGTTTCGAAGAGAGATGAAGCCACCGGCCCCGTGCGGAAGAGCACGTACTCCATCCCGGCCCACAGGGTGCGGTGCAGCTTCGCGACGCCGTCATATGTGTGGTCTCCGGTGCATTCGGAGATGACGAAGAGATCGAGGTGATCCTGCAGGTTGCCGCCAACGCCCGGAAGATCATGGAGCACCTTTACACCTACGGCACGCAGGTGGTCGGCAGGACCAACGCCCGACTGAAGAAGCAGCTTCGGCGAACCGATCGCGCCCGAGGAAACAAGCACTTCACGCTCGGCGCGAATGACCTCCGGACCGTTTCCGCTTGCTATCTCGACGCCGACGGCACGATTGCCTTCCAGGACGATGCGCGAGACGCGCGCGCCGGTGCGCACCTTTAGGTTCTTGCGATTCTTGATCGGCGAGATGTAGGCCATGGATGCCGAGGAGCGGCGATGGTCGCGCTGCGTAACCTGGTAGAAGCCGATACCCGCCTGCTGGCGGCCGTTGAAGTCGGGGTTGTAGGGAATACCAAGCTCCTGCCCCGCGCGGATATACGCGTCGCAAATGGGCAGAGGTGCGGCCGGCATGGATACGCCGAGCGGACCACCATAGGAATGATAGTCGTCCGAGAAGCGCTGATTGTCTTCAGCGCGCTTGAAGTAAGGGAGTATCGCGCGATAGTCCCAGCCTTCGCAACCGTCTTCGCTTGCCCAGAGATCATAGTCGGCCGCATTGCCGCGGGTGTAGAGCTGGGCGTTGATCGACGAACCGCCGCCGATCACCTTCGCCTGCGTGTAGCGCAGCACCCTGCCGTTCATGTGTTTCTGCGGAACCGTCTCCCAGCCCCAACTGGCGACGCCCTTCGTCATCTTCGCGAAGCCCGCCGGCATGTGGAACAGCGGGTTCCAATCGCCGCCGCCGGCTTCAAGCAGCAGCACCTTGACGTTCGGGTCTTCGCTCAGCCGGTTTGCAAGCACGCATCCGGCCGGACCAGCTCCCGTGATGATGTAGTCGAAACGCATTTTGCTAATCCTGTTGGATGCGAGAGAACAATGGGCCGACTTGCAAATCCTGCGATGCGATATGGTCGGCCACGCGCAGCGCCTGGCTCGCCACCGTGAGTGCGGGATTTACCGCAGCCGACGTCGGCAGGAAGCTGGCGTCCACGACGAAGAGGTTCCGGTGATCATAGGCGCGGCAGTATGGGTCGAGCGCCGCGTTCGCCGGGTCATTCCCGATCCTGACGGTGCCGCACTGGTGCGACGGCGTGCGCTTGTCGAAGGGCTTTGAAAGGACGATCGGGAATCCAATCGACTTGAGTACCGCCTTCAGCTTCGCGACAAGCGCGAGATGCGCGTCCCAATTCGTTCGCTGCCACTGCAGCACGATGCGGTCGCCGTCGACCATCACACGGCTTTCCGGGTTCGGCACGTCCTCGCTCATCGCATAGAAGTCGATCGCGTGGCTTGTCATGGTGTGCAACAGCCATTCCGGAGCCCAGGGCAGCGACCCCTTCAGTACCTTCGCCGAAATCCTGCCCAGCAACTGCACGTTCCCCAGCGGCGGGCCGCCGCTTCCATCGGACAGATAGAAATCGTTGAATCCGAACGTCTTCTGGTAAATCGACGTGTTTCGGTAGGTGGGCGAAACCGCGATCACGGCCGAGGAATTATGATTCATGAAGTTCCGCCCGACCTGATCGGAGGAATTCGCGAGCCCATTCTTGTGACGCGCATCGGCCGACCGCAACAGCAGGACAGCGGACTGAACGGCGCCCGCCGAGAGAATGACGAGCTTCGGAGCAACGGTAAGGTCCTCACCGTTCTTGCGGTAATGGACGCGCTCGATCCTGCCATTCTCGCCCGCCTCGAGCTTCGTGACCTTCGCGTTCGTCTCAAGGCGGACGTTCGGATACTCCAGAGCCTTAAGGAGGGCAGCCGTCTCGGCGTCCATCTTTCCATCGCGGGAATTGGGATGCGCGTCCCAGGGCGTTCTCGCCTTCGACAGCCAGGCGTCGATATCCACTCCCAATGGCAGCGAGAACGGATGCAGGCCCTTGGCCTTCAGCCGCGCCCTGACATCGGCAATCGGCGGTTCGTCGGGAACCGGTGGGTAAGCGTAGTTGCCCGAGTGAACGGGCTCTGTCGGGTCATCTCCCAGATTTCCCCGAACCTCGTACAGACTTTCCGCGCGGCTGTACCAAGGTTCCAAAACCTCGTAGGGAAACGGCCACGCGGGCGACACCCCTTCCCCATGTTGCATCTCCTCGAAATCCTCCCGGCGATAGCGCGAGAGCACGGCGCCGTAGAATTTCGAGTTGCCGCCGACATTGTAGTAGTTGCCCGGATTGAAGCCGGTGCCGTCGGCTTCGTACCAGGTTTCCTTCGGCCGAAAATGGCCGCACTGAAAGATCGCGCGTTGATCCCGGTTCTCAGGACGATCGGCGATGAAATCACCCGCTTCGAGGACCAGGATATCGGCGCCAGTCGCCGCCAGTCCGGCGGCGACCGTGGAGCCGCCCACGCCCGAGCCGATGATGACGATATCAGGAGAGCTGTTCATGTTTGGAATCCTGGCTCCTGGTTTAAGCGATTCGGGTTTGGCTTTGCGGATCGAAGAACACGGCCTTGTCGAGGTTGAAGGCGAGGCGGGCGTGCTGGCCGGCCTGGATGCGGGCG
>NZ_JACUZX010000028.1:0-84694 GCF_014851575.1 Rhizobium sp. RHZ02 | reverse complement strand
CCCAGACCAGCCATGGCATGAGGGCCAGAGGCCGCCAACTTCGCCCCGCCTCAGAACCCAACTAAAACAACCAACGTCCAAAAAACAAACCCGCCGAAAATATCGACGGGTTCGTCAGCAGTCTGAGCCCCGCTTCGGCGGGGCTTTTTTGTGGAATTGCTCAGGAAATAGCACCAAGCCGATTTCCAGCATCCACCACGGCAGCTTTGCGCCGTGAGTGGACTTCGACACGCTCGTGACGGGCGACCGACTTGTGGCCGGAGAACGAACCCGCTGCGCGTTTCTGGCATGGGAAAAGCGATAGCAGACATTCAACGATCCGGATTGAGGTCTCGAGCTGACCTGCTTCGTTATTGCCGCCGCTCGGCAGGAACGTCGCGAGAGGGTGGAAAGCGGTCATTTGCCTAGTCTTCAGGAAAGATGGCGTTACGACCGGAACCGGTCGTTTGATGTTCTGCCTCTTGCAGCAGGCCCTCGAGACGGGTCGCCCATTCCTTGTTGCTATCTCTGAACGGACCAAGCGCATCGCCGGCAGGCTCCGGGAGATCGCCTACAGCGGCGGAGAAACGGCGAGCCTCCTGACTATGTCCCAACGCCGTGTGGCAGCACGCCTGAATGCGGAGCAGCGCCGGCCAGTCAGGCCGCGCCTTTAGCGCCATTCGTCCCGTGTCAAGTGCGCCCTCGACGTCGCCCGAAAAGAACAGCGCAAGCATCAAGAAACTGAACCAGGCCGCATTCTGCGGATCATGGGGGTTGAGTTCGAGGCCCCGAGCCAGTGGCTTTCGCGCGCCGGCCGCATCGCCCACGAAAAGGCGGGCCATGCCGAGGACGAGATACCCCAAGGCGAAGCTAGGACCGAGTTCGATGGACCGCTCGGCTGCGAGGATCGCCTGGTCAGCCCTGCCTGTGTAGGCCGACACAATCGCCAGCGCATAGTGCGCATACGGATTTCGGGCGTCGAGATATATCGCCCGCAAGGCCGCATCGAGACCTTCCTTCCCGTCCGCGGCGGGATTTTCTGTCCAGCCATAGGCGATGAGGCCTGCGTTGACCCGTGCCCGCCAGATCTGCGCCTCTGGAAGCATGGGATCGAGCTCCGCGGCCTCCCGGAAGAATCTCCTTGCGAGAAGATGGGTTGGCTGCGTTACCTTGTGAAAATTGAATGTACCTTGCCGTACAAGGTCCCATGCGGTCACGTTGCCGGTGTGCGGAGCAACCTGAAGTCCATGCCGCAACAGCAGTTCCGGCTCGACCGCCGCTGCAATCCGCTCGGCGATGGCGTCCTGCACTGCAAATACCTCGGCCACCTGAAGATCGTAATGTTCGGACCAGACAGTGACATCCTTCATTGCGTCGGCAAGGTAAACCGATATCCGCATCCGATCGCAGGTATGCCGGATGGCTCCATCCACCAGAAAATCAACGCCAAGTTCGTGCGCGATAGACTTCGGATCCCTCGGGCCATTCCTCATTGCGAAACTCGCCCCACGCGACGCGACGCGGAACCATCGGAACCGGGCGAGCGCCACGATCAGGTCGTCGGCGATACCGTCGGCCAGATATTGTCTCTCGGCATCTCCGCCAAGATCCTCGAAAGGCAGTACTGCGATCGCGGGGCTGGATCTCGCCTCCGCATGCCCTTCGCTACCGGGTCCGTCGGTCCGGCTCTCCACCGGACCGGAAAATCTGTATCCCACCCGTGGGACCGTAACGATCCAGTCGCCGCCGTCTGATGCCGGGCCGAGCAGCTTGCGAAGGGCAGCAATCTGAACGGAAAGATTACTCTCCTCGACGGCGAGGCCCGGCCAAACAGCATCCATCAGCGCCGACTTGGCGACGATGCGCCCATCTGCCGCGAGCAGAACGGCAAGCAGCGAAGCGCCGCGGGCGCCGATGGCGACAGGCCTGTTATCACGGAGAAGGCATCCGTTCTCGGTAATGAACTCGAAGGGGCCGAATACAAGGTGCTGGGTGTTCATGACTTGGGAATGATACGCCCGATTTCGCAGTTTTCGGAATTTTTCGGCCTTCGTTCAGGACTTGCGCCGGCTCCGCGCGCAGATTCAGCTCCATGCAGCAGTTGAAGTGGTGGGAACGATGGAGAACGAAACAATGCAAGCGAAGAATGCTCATGCATCAACCGCGAAAATCGTACGCGGCAGTGACAGCTATGTCGCCGAGCAGGGATCTGTCTATCGCTCGGGAGTCTCGGCGGAGAGCGTCGGATCCAGCATGCTGTGGCTCGGGATGATCTCGCTACCCGCAGGACGACGAACCAGCGCCCATCGCCATCAGGGACACGAGACGGCCTTGCTTATGACCGCGGGCAAAGAGATCGAGATTTGGTCGGGGGCCGAGCTTGAACGATGCGAAAAGGTCCTCCCCGGCGACTACCTGTTCATTCCGGCCGGCGTTCCGCATCTTGCCGTGAACCGCAGCACGGAAAACGCCGAGTTCCTCGCTGCCCGCAACGACCCCGCAGCGAACGAGAGTGTCGTGCTGATGCCGGAACTTGACGACATCGTACCCTAATCAGGCTCAGAGGTGCGCTATGGCGATCATCGAACAACGTCTGGCCGCTATGGGTCTGGAACTGCCCGAGCCTCTGAAAGTTCGCGAGGGGCTGCGTATGCCTTTCGCCTGGGTCCGGGTGCGCGGCAACCGCGCCGACATATCGGGTCACGTCGCGTGCAGCCGGGATGGGACATTGGCGAAACCCCTCGGCAAGGTCGGGACCGAGGTTTCGCCTGAGCAGGGTTACGCGTCAGCGCGGCTCGTTGCCCTGGCTCATCTCGCGAGCCTCAAGCGGGCAGTCGGAAACCTCGATCGGGTTACGGCGTGGCTGCGCGTCTTCGCGATGGTGAATGTTGCTCCGGGTTTCAATGAGACCCCGCTGGTCACAAACGGTTATTCCGATTTGATACTGGAGCTGTACGGCCCTGACGTTGGCGCCCACGCCCGCTCGTCCATCGGCATGGCCATCCCTTTGAATGCGCCTGTAAACTGCGAAGCGGAAGTGGAAATTGACGGGTGACCCCTTAGGGTCGGTTCACGACCTTTGCGGGGTGCGGCGCGAATGACGTTCATGGCGCAACCGCGACCTCCAGCTGTCGTCGCCGCCAACGTCTGCTTTTCGGACGGGGCAAAGCTGTTCTCCACGACCGATATGGTTTAGTGTTTCGGGTGCCGTCAGGCATACGAAAGCCTCCCATGCAGGAACCCGCGGGTCCGCAAGGGCCGGAAGGAGGCAGGAGGTGTCCCTCCTTGCGTCAACGCATTTGCTGCCTCGCCACTACGTTGAGTCGCGTGGTTGTTGTGCGCACAAAGAAAAACCGGCTGCGCGGGACGCCGCCGGTTTCGTGAATTCAGGTTGCGGCGGTTCAGTTGTTGCCGAAGGCCGTCTGCAGCAGGCTCAGCTGAGCCTGTACGCTGTTCTGGTTGTCGGGAACGATCGGGGCTTCCGCCGGACGGTAGATTTCGCGATCGAGCAGGGCGACACGGTTCTGCAGGCGCAACGAGCGTTCGATCAGGTCGCGGAAGGATTCCGGCAGATCGCCCCAGCCCGGCGCATTGCGGTCGACGTTGAAGCCGTCGAGGCGAACCTTGTTCTTCTCGGCCAGAACCTGATCGCGCGACATCTCGCCATTGTTGACGGCGCGCTGCAGCAGTAGCCAGGAGGCCATCTGCATCAGGCGGGTGGTCAGGCGCATCGATTCAGCGGCATAGAGGACGGATGCCATGCGCGGCAGAACCTTGGAGGCAGCGCGGCCCTGGCCATCGAGATAGGCGGCGGTTTCTTCAACCAGCGACATGCCTTCCGAATATAGTGTCTTGAACTGCGAGGATGCGGCAGCGCGACCTGCAAAACTGATCGTGTTCAATCCAAGCTCTGACATTTAAACAGTCCCTGTTGCACGCATCTACTTATGGTCAGGTAACGCCAGTCGAAGGGAAAAAGTTTCCTCGGCCAGTCTTTATGCGTTTAAGATGGTAGCTTTAGCCGAATTGCGCAAGGCGTTTCTTAAGAAAGGGTTAACTTCCACAGTTTCATGGAAATGGTCCCCAGCGCAATAAAAAAAGAAGAGCCGCAAAAGCGGCTCTCAAGGTAAAACAGGGAGAAAAATCAGACCAATTCACCGCATGGAAAACTGTCTGAGATCCAGAGAAGAACTGGATGAGTACAGTAATACCTTATAAAGCTTAATGGCCGCTTAAACCTGTCTCGGATTAACACTCTTCGGTCGTTAGCTTTCTGCAATAGTCAGCCGACGAATTACGAGCGGAAGAGGCTCTCCGCCGCTGATCTTGTCGATGTCTTGCTGGCAGCTTCCGCCTCGAGTCTTACGATTTCCGCCTTGAGCAGCTCCACGCGCGCTCTCAACTCGTCGACCGATAGGGTGGAGAGGTCGGCCCCGATCTCGTGGGCAACCTTCTTCTGCGGCCGGTCATCGTCGATGAAGCTCATATGCTATCCTCCCTTTTATGCCTCAGCTATATTTTAGGGCAGGATCGCCGGTTTCGGGAGTCTTGCCGGTTCCGCGGTCGGCAAGCGACATGCTTTCGGGCGTCAGCGTCTGCGATGTAGCCGTCGGAATGGTGGTAAAGGCGTCGCGATCGCCGGCGGGAACGGCGGCGCGCATGCGGCTGCGGATGATGGCATAGGCGGTGATCAACACATGGGCGATTGCCGTCACTAGGAAGAGGGCGTGCGGATTGATCATCGACATCACGGGGCCGCCGATGGTCGGGCCGATGATGGTGCCGATGCCGTAGAGGAGCAACAAGCCGCCCGAAACCTTTACGAAATCCTCTGCCGAGGCAAAGTCGTTGGCGTGCGCAACCGCGATCGGATAGAGGGTGTTGGCAACGGCGCCGTAAAGGACGACGAGGCCGATGATGAAGGCCGGTGACGATGGTTGCAGGATGGCGATCAACAGGCCGGCGAAGGCCGCGATGGCCGACATGGCTGCCAGCACATAGCGCCGGTCGATGCGGTCGGAAAGCCGCCCTGCCGGCAGCTGCATCACGGCGCCCGCGAAGATGGTGGAGCTCATCATGATGGCGATGCTGGTGTCGGACAGGCCGGAGCCTGCGCCGAAGACAGCGCCCAGCGTTCCGTATGCGCCGTTGGCGATGCCGACGAGGAGAATGCCAAGGCAGGAGACCGGGGAGTTGCGGTAAAGGGCCGGAAGATCCAGCTTCACGGCCTTCAGCGGCTGCGGCGAGGCTGCGGTCGAGAGCGTCGTCGGCAGCATCGCGATGCAGTAGAAGATGCCGCAGACCATGAACAGGACAGGCGTGCGAACATCCTCGAGCGGGATCATCATCTGACCCGCCACGACGCCGAAGAGCGTGATGGCGATATACAGCGAGAAGATTGCGCCGCGGCTCTCGTTTGTGGCGCGCTCGTTCAGCCAGCTCTCGATGATCATCGAGGTGCCGGCGGTCGCAAAACCGGTGACGGCGCGCAGCAGCACCCACCAGACGGGGTGGATGATAATGCCGCTGACCAGGGCGATGATCGCGATAATCGCAATGAAGCCGGAGAAGGCACGGACATGGCCAACGCGGCGCACCAATTTCGGCGCGACGAGGCAACCGATGACGAAGCCGGCAGCCCAGGACGTGCCGAGCAGGCCGAGCGTGGTTGTCGCGTAGCCTTCCAGGTTGCCGCGAACCGGAAGCAGGATGCCCTGCAACCCATTGCCCATGAAGAGAAACAGCGTCCCGAAGAGAAGCGAGGCGACGGACAGCAGATTTCTTTTCATATAGCCAGACTCTATGCGTTGATTGCAAAGACAGATGGCAACACGGAGTGTCGCCCAGCCTCGAGATGATTGATTGTGCCCCCAAATGCCTTTACGGCATGAATAAATGCAGTCGTGACGTGAAAAAATGTCCGTCCTGTGACATTCAGAAGAGATGGAAAAATAAAGACATGACGAAGCTGATCGCTCTGCTGCTCATCTTGGCGATGGCGATTCAGCTGATCAAGCCGCTGGGCGTTCCGGGGCTGCGGCGGCGTATGGATTTCTGGAAGATCGCCCTGATCGCGTTTGGGGTCTGGGCGGTGGCGCTGCTTGGCCGCGATCTGTTCGTTTAGTACGTGATTTCGCCGCGCATGACCGGCGCGCAGCTGCCCGAGATCGTCACATCGGAAACGATGCCGTCCTTCTTGACGGCTTCGATGCCGATGATGCTGCGGCGTCCCATCTCGACGCCTTGCTCGATGGTGAGCGAAACGTTCATGTCCGCATCCGGCTCCAGCGAAACGAGGTAGGCGCCGAGGGCTGCCGAGGCGCTGCCGGTCGCCGGATCCTCCGGAACGTTGTCGAGCGGCGCGAACATCCGGGCGCGGATCGTCCACGGCTCTTCCTGGGAGCGCACATAGACGAACAGCGAGAAATCGTGATTGCCTTCGGCAGTCGGGCCGGCGGCATCCTGGAAATAGGTGAGGTTCGGGCGGGCGCGACCGAGGGCGGCAAGGTCTGCCAGTTCCGCGACGGCGAAACTCAGTCCAACGGAGGCGACAACCGGTCGGTGCTTCGCCACCCGGATTTCCTGCGGCTCGATCACTATACAGCGCGCAACGGTTTCCTCGGATATCGTGTTGCCGATGGTGAGCGGCTTCGGCGCACGAATCGATGCCGACAGCACCTCACCGTCGTCACGCTTCAGGTTGACCTCGACGAGACCCGCCTTCTCTTCGAAGCGCAGGCTGTCGCCGACCGGCCGTCCGAAGACCTCGCGCTGTTGGCCGAGCACATAAGCCGTCCCGACGTTCGGATGCCCCGCAAAGGGAACCTCCATGGTGGGTGTGAAGATGCGGACACGGGCGGTATTTACCGGATCTTCTGGCGGCAGCACGAAGGTGACTTCCGAATAGCCGAACTCGGCGGCAATATTCTGCATGTCTGCGTCCGTCAGGCCACGCGCGTCCGTCATCACGGCGAGCGGGTTGCCTTCGAAGCGAGTAGAGGTGAAGACATCGACTGTCGTGAAGGCAACGGTTCTCATGGCGGCTCCGAGAGGGCTGATACCACGATCTCTACCGGCGATCCGCCGGCTGCAGAAGCCGGAAAGTTGTCGCCCTTACAATGCAGAAACCGGCCGTCTGCGACGACCGGTTTTGCTTTTCTTGTCGATCAGAAGATGGCTTAGGCCGCCTTCTCCAGATCCTTCTTCCAGCTGCCCTTGGCGGCGAGGCTGTTCATTTCGGCGCGGTGGGCAAAGGCACGCTGGCCGGCGGCAATGTTTTCCTGCTTGCCGCCCCAAGCCTTCAGTGCCGTATCCTGCAGTGCGCGGCCGTAGGAGAAGGTCACAGTCCACGGCAGGTCATAACCGGAGTTGATCGCGGAAAGATGCGCCGACGCTTCTTCGGTGGACTGGCCACCCGAGAGGAAGGCAATGCCGGGAACGGCCGACGGAACGGTGCGCTTCAGCACCTCGACCGTGCGCTCGGCGACCTCGGCGACGGAAGCCTTGCGGGCGTTCTTGCCGTCGATGACCATGTTCGGCTTGAGGATCATGCCTTCGAGGCTGACGCGGGCGTCTGCCAATTCCTCGAAGACGGTGCGCAGCGTCCATTCGGTGACCTCGGCGCAGCGATCGATGTTGTGGTCGCCTGGCTTGCCGTCCATCAGGCATTCCGGTTCGACGATCGGCACGATGTTGGCCTGCTGGCACAGCGCGGCATAGCGGGCGAGGGCGTGGGCGTTGGCTTTCATGGAGCCCCAGGTGGGCAGCGTGGAGGAGATTGCGATAACGCCGCGCCACTTGGCGAAGCGGGCGCCGGCTTCATAATACTTCGCAAGACGGTCTGCGAGGCCGTCGAGGCCTTCGGTGATGGTTTCGCCGGGATAGGCTGCCATCGGCTTTGCGCCGATATCGACCTTGATGCCCGGGATGCTGTCGGCCGCACGGATGACGTCGACAAGGGGCGTGCCGTCTGCTGCCTTCTGGTGGAGGGTCTCTTCGTAGAGGATCACGCCGGAGATATACTGACGCATCGCGTCTTCGGTGCGGAACAGCATTTCGCGGTAGTCGCGACGGCTCGTTTCCGTCGATTCAAGTCCGATCGTGTCGAACCGCTTCCCGATTGTGGCTGTCGATTCATCTGCTGCAAGCAGCCCGCGGCCACCAGCCACCATACGCACGGCAATGTCTTCCAAACGTTCGCTCATATCGTTTCTCTCCACAGCAAAAAAATCGTCAACCAGTAGATATAGGTCGCGGATAACAGAAGTTTATGGGTGGGAAAACGGCAGCAAAATTGTCTGAAACGTTTGAATTTTTTTTAATCGTTTGAAAGTTTGGGCTTTTGTACTCCAAATGAGCAAAAGACCGCGGAGCTTTCGCGCCGCGGTCTATCTACATGTAAAATTTGTTAAATTCGTTCGCTTGAATTATTTGTGCTTGTTGAGCACAGCGACACCGGGGAGCACTTTGCCTTCCATCCACTCAAGGAAGGCGCCGCCGGCCGTCGACACATAGCTGAAATCGTCGGCCACGCCGGCGTGGTTCAACGCCGAGACCGTATCGCCACCGCCGGCCACCGAGGTGAGCTTGCCGGCCTTCGTGCGCTCGGCCGCAAATTTCGCTGCCGTGACGGTTGCCTTGTCGAAAGGCTCGATCTCGAACGCGCCGAGCGGGCCATTCCAGACCAGCGTATTGGCGCGCTCGATCCATGCCTTGATCGCCTCGACCGACTTCGGGCCGACGTCCAGCACCATAGCGTCATTGGGGATCGCGTCGATTGCGACCGTTTCGTTGGCGGCGTTTGCCTTGAATTCGCGGGCAACGACGCCGTCTTCCGGCAGAATGATGGCGCAGCCGGCCGTGGCCGCTTCGATCATGATCTGCTTGGCGGTGTCTGCAAGATCGTGCTCGCAGAGAGACTTGCCGACATTCGTGCCGCGGGCGGCAATGAAGGTGTTTGCCATGCCGCCGCCGATCACCAGCGCATCGACTTTCTTCACAAGGTTCATCAAGAGGTCGATCTTGGTCGAAACCTTGGCGCCGCCGACGATGGCGACGACAGGACGGGCCGGGTTGCCGAGACCACTCTCAAGGGCCTCAAGCTCGGCCTGCATGGTGCGGCCCGCATGGGCGGGAAGATGATGGGCGAGGCCTTCCGTCGAGGCATGTGCGCGGTGGGCAGCAGAGAAGGCGTCGTTGACGTAGATGTCGCCGTTCGCCGCAAGCGCCTTGACGAAATCGGGGTCGTTCTTCTCTTCGCCCTTGTGGAAGCGGGTGTTTTCCATGAGCAGGATGTCACCGTTCTTCATCGCACCAACTGCCTCCGCTGCTGCTGCGCCGATGCAGTCGCCGGCGGTTGCCACGGAGTGGTCCAGCACCTCCTCGACGGACGGAGCGACCAGCGACAGCGAAAGGTCCTGCGACGGGCCATCCTTAGGGCGGCCGAAGTGCGCCAGCAGGATGACCTTGGCACCTTTGTTGGAGAGCTCCAGGATCGTCGGGGCAACACGCTCGATGCGTGTGGTGTCGGTTACTTTGCCGTCTTTGACCGGAACATTGAGGTCAACGCGAACGAGGACGCGCTTGCCGGCAACATCGTTGAGGTCGTCGAGGGTCTTGAAGGAAGGCATGGAAAAATCCGTTCGTTATTGCCCAAAAGATGCGGCGACCATAGCAAGGATGATCGCAGACGCAAGGCGCTCATTGCGGGTTTTGATCGCCCTTGGCTGATGCCGCCGCAGCCGCTGCTTCCCGGCTTCTGCGACCTTTGATGCGGTCGCGGATGCGATCGATGATGTCGTGCAAATTGAGGAAGATCGGCAGGGTGGTGGCGGGCTCTACAGCCTCCAGCGACATGCCGACCGAGGTGATGTGGTCCTGATCATCGAGATCGCGGACGATGAGAATGATCGAGCCGAGACGGACCCGGTCCGCATAATCCGCCTTGCCGCCCAGACGATGCTTCATCAGTTCGGCGATCGTCAGCCCTTTCTCGGATTCGTTCAGCAGGCCGGGGCCATAGGCGGCGTCGAGATCGGCCGCTGGCCGGGCGGGCGACAGCGCGAATGCGCCGAAGAAATCGGCGTCATCCTCTTCCACCGGCGCGCGGCTGGCAAAGAGCTTGTCGAGCAGCCGCGAGTAGGACGGCACGACGAACAGATAGACGAGGTCGTTCTCGCGTAGCCGGCCCGCATATTGATAACGCATCGACTTGCCGTCGCGGATGACGAGCGACGGCGTCGCCCAGCGCGGGATGCGTTCGCCGCGAAGCACCGGGCTGTCCTTGATAACACGGTAGGAGAGGAGCTCGTGGTTTGCCGCACCCGGCAGATCGACTTCGACCTTGTCGACGGCACCCATGCGCGGCGGGATGATGAGCCCCAGCTTCTTGGCGACCGGCTTGATCGTCCAGCCCTGTACGAGAAGCGAGACGAGCACGATTATGAAGGCGGTGTTGAAATAGATCTGGCTGTTCTCCAAGCCGCCGAGAATGGGCATGATGGCGAGCAGGATCGAAACGGCGCCGCGCAAGCCGACCCACGCGACAAAGCCGATCTCCCGCTGCGTATAGTCGAAGGGGAGCAACGAGAGCCAGATGGCGAGCGGGCGCGCGATGAAGATCAGGAACAGGGCGAGCAGCACAGCGGGAACGGCAATCGCCGGAAACTGCGACGGCATCGCAAGCAGTCCCAAGACCAGGAACATAATGATCTGGGCAAGCCAGGTCATGCCGCTCTGGAAGCGCTTGATAGAGGCATGGCCTTGCAGCTTGCGATTGCCCGCGTAGATGCCGGCGACATAGACGGCAAGGAAGCCGCTGCCGCCGACCGCGCCCGTCGCCGAAAAGACCAGCAGCGCCAGGGCCAGCACGAATATCGGGGTCAGGCCGCGATCGGTTTCCAGCTGGCTGACGATCAGCGAGATCATCATGCCGCCGAGCAGACCGAGGATGACGCCGAGGCCCATCTCCTGCACGAACATGGCGAGCATACCGATGTTGATGCCGTGATAGCGCTCGCCGCTGGCAAGGATCTCTACGAGGGCGATGGTCAGGAAGATCGCCATCGGGTCGTTGGTTCCCGATTCAACCTCCAGTGTTGAGCGCACCTTGTCACGAATATTGATGCCGCCGATGCGCAGCAGGAAGAAGACGGCGGCAGCGTCGGTGGAGGAGACGATCGAGCCGAGCAGCAGGCCTTCCAGCCACGTGAAGTTCAGCAGCCACATGGCGGCAACACCAATGAGTGCCGCTGTTATCAGAACGCCGACCGAGGCGAGCGTCAGAGAGGGTATCGCCGCAAGCTTGAAGGCTTGGACCGGCGTTCCGAAACCGGAGTCGAACAGGATGACGGCAAGCGCGATGGAGCCGAGGAAGTAGGCCAGATAATTGTTGCTGAACTGGATCCCGAGGCCATCAGATCCAGCAAGCAGGCCGATCGCGAGGAAGAGCAGGAGGAGCGGGGCGCCGAAGCGGAAGGCGAGCAGGCTGGAGAATGCGGCGAGAAGCACGAGCGTCGTCGATACCAGTACGACGATATAAAACGCTTCCATGCCTGTCCCCTTACCCGCAATTCAATGCAGACCGCCCCCGGTCCCGCAGTCCATCCAATCGCCCTTTCGTGGTCACTCAAGCCCGCTATGAGTAAACGGCAAAACAAACAGGATGGGTAGGCCTTGCGGTCGACCCCGTGCTGTTTTGCGGCTTCATGCTGCTGTTTTGGCGTGCCTGACGGCAAAACCGGGTGAGTGCTCACGAAGGAGCATGAATCGAGTGTATGAGCAAATCGGGCGATAGGAGGGCAGAAGTTGCGCTCTCGCGCGTTTCCTCTCAATCAATGAGCGGTCATGGAGAAGCGCACCGTCGGCTTCATGCCCGATCGCGCTGCTCAGGCGTCTTCGTCCTCATCGTCCTCGTCATCGACGATGTCGGAAATCGGGATCAGAAAGACGACAAATTCATCGTCAATCGTTCGCTCCGGATCATCGTCGAACTCATAGGCGTGCTCGACTTCGCTTGCCTCTTCGGCGGTCGCCTTGCGCAGCTTGAGTTCCGTGACGCCGTCCCAGACCGGCTTGCCCTGCGATTGCAGAACCGTCAGATCCTCGCGGAAATCCTCGGCCTCGAAGAAATTCTCGGCATCATCGGCATTCTCGGAGCGAAAGCTTGCGATCGCCTGTCCGCCGATCTCGATCGTAAAGTAGTCCATCAAAATTCTCTTTCGCTTCTGTGCCGTCCAGCTTCGATGGACAGTACGGTGATCGGCTGCGGCGCGCCAGTCTAATCGTTCGGGCAAACGGACTATCGAGGTCCCATGACGCGTGTGGACGCCATTAACGGCTGCCCTTCGGCGATCTGCTTCGAGTTGCGCCCGCCAACAAGGCTGAGACTCAGCACGCTCGCAATCATGAGCAGAACGATGATTGTCATGAGAATTCTCATGGATGAGTCCGCCAGCCAACATCCGGCATTATCTTGTCTCTATGACGCTAGTCAGTTTGGCTTCAAAAGAAAAGCGGCCCGGTCGCCCGAGCCGCTTTCGACGATTCATGTCGGGACGCTCTTAGATGAGCTTTGCGAAAGCGACAGCCGTATCAGACATGCGGCTGGAGAAGCCCCACTCGTTGTCGTACCAGGACAGGACGCGCACGAAGTTGCCTTCCATGACCTTCGTCTGATCCGTTGCGAAGATCGAGGAGTGGCTGTCGTGGTTGAAGTCACGGGAAACGAGCGGCTCGTCAGTGTAGCCGAGGATGCCCTTCAGCTTGCCGTTTGCGGCAGCCTTGATCGCTTCGTTGATTTCGCCGACGGTCGTGGCCTTCTTGGCAACGAATTTGAAGTCGACGACCGAGACGTTCGGGGTCGGAACGCGGATCGACGTACCGTCAAGCTTGCCCTTCAGATGCGGAAGGACGAGGCCAACGGCCTTGGCGGCGCCCGTCGACGTCGGGATCATGGACAGGGCTGCGGCGCGGGCACGGTACAGGTCCTTGTGCATGGTGTCGAGGGTCGGCTGGTCGCCGGTGTAGGAGTGGATGGTGGTCATGAAGCCGTGGTCGATGCCGACCGCGTCATCGAGAACCTTCACAACAGGCACGAGGCAGTTCGTCGTGCAGGATGCGTTGGAGATGACTAGATGCTCCTTGGTGAGCTGGTCATGGTTGACGCCGAAAACGACGGTCAGGTCGGCGCCGTCGGCAGGAGCCGAAACGATGACGCGCTTTGCGCCGGCCGTCAGGTGCGCGGCAGCCTTGTCGCGGGCGGTGAAGATGCCGGTGCATTCCATCGCGATGTCGACGCCGAGTTCCTTGTGCGGCAGCGTTGCCGGGTCCTTGATCGCGGTCACCTTGATCGGCTTGCCGCCGCCAACAGTGATCGTGTCGCCCTCGACCTTCACCTCGGCCGGGAACTTGCCGTGGATGGAGTCGTAGCGCAGCAGATGGGCGTTGGTCTCGACCGGGCCGAGGTCGTTGATGGCAACGACTTCAATGTCGGTGCGGCCGGATTCGACGATAGCGCGGAGAACGTTACGGCCGATGCGGCCGAAGCCGTTGATGGCAACCTTTACAGTCATGTGCATTCACTCCCTAGAGATGGGGCTTGCGGATTGAGTTGGAGAGCGCCGAAGCGCTCTCTTAGAGGTTTGCTTCTGCGGCAGCGACCACGGCGTCCGCGGTGATGCCGAAATGCTCGAATACCTTCTTTGCCGGACCGGACGCGCCGAAGCCCTTCATGCCGACGAACGTGCCTTCCGGACCGATGAAGGCATCCCAGCCTTCGCGGACGGCGGCTTCCACGGCGATCTTGACTGGCGAGTTGCCGATGACTTCCTTGCGGTATGCTTCCGGCTGCTCAAAGAACAGTTCGGTGCAGGGAACGGAAACGACACGGACGCTGACGCCCTTGGCTTCGAGCGTTGCACGGGCGGCAACGGCGAGCTCGACTTCAGAGCCGGAAGCGAAGATCGTCACCTTGGCGTCGGCTTTGCCGGCGAGCGTGTAGGCGCCGAGTTCGCAAAGGTTCTTTTCGCTGTACTCGGTACGCACTGGCGTCAGGTTCTGGCGGGTCAGCGCGAGCGCGGACGGGTGTGTCTTCGACTTGACGGCGATCTGCCAGCATTCGGCAGTTTCAGTCGGGTCTGCCGGGCGGAAGACCCGTAGATTCGGAACGGCGCGCAGGCCGGCGATCTGCTCGACCGGCTGGTGCGTCGGGCCGTCTTCACCGACGCCGATCGAGTCGTGCGTTAGGACGTGGACAACGCGGATGCCCATGAGGGCGGCCAGGCGGATCGGCGGTCGGCAATAGTCCGAGAAGATCAGGAAGCCGCCGCCGTAGGGGATAAGGCCGCCGTGCAGCGCGACACCATTCATGGCCGAAGCCATGCCGTGCTCGCGGATTCCCCAGTGCATGTAGCGCCCGGCGAAATCGGTCGGCGTGATCGAATGCATCTGGCTGGTCTTGGTATTGTTCGACGGCGTCAGGTCGGCGGAGCCGCCCAGCGTTTCCGGCAGGAAGCCGTTGATGACCTCAAGCGCGTCTTCCGATGCCTTGCGGGTGGCAATCGTCGGCTTTGTTTCGATCAGCTTCTTCTTGTAGGCGCTGATCGCGGCGTCGAAGCCTTCCGGCAGGTCGCCGGCGAAGCGGCGGGTGAACTCAGCCTTGTGCGCGGACTTGGCGAGGCCGTCTTCCCAGGTCTTGACTGTTTCGACCGAGCGGCTGCCGGCTGCGCGCCATGCGTCGAGAACGTCGGAAGGAACGACGAAGGGTTCGTATTCCCAGTTCAGCGCCTTGCGGGTCGCCGCGATTTCATCGGCGCCGAGCGGGTTGCCGTGAACCTTATGAGTGCCCTGTTTGTTCGGAGCGCCGAAGCCGATGATCGTCTTGCAGGCGATGAAGGTCGGACGGTCGGACTTGTGAGCGGCTTCGATGGCGGCGGCAATGGCAGCCTGGTCGTGGCCGTCGATTTCGATCGTGTTCCAATGAACAGCCTTGAAGCGAGCAACCTGATCGGTGGAATCCGACAGGGAGACGGCGCCGTCGATGGTGATCGAGTTGTTATCCCAGAAGAGAACGAGCTTGTTCAGCTTCAGATGACCGGCAAGTGCGATCGCCTCGTGGCTGATGCCTTCCATCAGGCAGCCGTCGCCGCAGATGGCATAGGTGTAGTGGTCCTGAAGCTCAGAGCCGAACTCGTCGCGCAGCTTGCGTTCGGCGATCGCCATGCCGACGGCATTGGCAATGCCCTGGCCGAGCGGGCCGGTCGTCGTTTCGATGCCGGTCGCATGACCGTATTCGGGATGGCCGGCGGTCTTCGAACCGAGCTGGCGGAACTGCTTCAGGTCCTCGATCGTCATGTCGGGGTAGCCGGTCAAATAGAGCAGTGAGTAAAGCAGCATCGAGCCGTGGCCGGCCGACAGCACGAAGCGGTCGCGGTTCGGCCAATGCGGCTTCTTCGGGTCGAACCGCAGATACTTCGTAAAGAGAATCGTCGCTACGTCAGCCATGCCCATCGGCATGCCGGGATGCCCCGAATTTGCCTTTTCGACTGCATCCATGGCGAGGAAACGGATCGCATTTGCCATCCGGTCGTTTTGTTCAGGAGAGGTCATGGCTATTCCACGGGTTCCGGGTGTCGGGGGATGGCCTCGAGCCTGTGGAGACCATCAATGAGAGCGGGTGACACATAGCAGTTGGAACGGCCAAGTCAACAAATGGAAGGCCCTCCGGAGGCCTCTCCAATCGATTTTAGACATTTGATCATCGATTTTTACAAAAGTTGAATAGGCGCTGAGGCGGCAGTTGATTTTCGTCATCCACAGAATAGGTCTGCAGCCGCAGGGCCAGCTTTATTGACGTGCCGTTGGCGAGGTGCGTATCCTTTTGGAAATACTGGATCGGTCTCGGGCGCCGATTCGCGGGTCTTGTGCGGGGAACCGGTAGAGACATGACGCCTACAGGCAAAATGGAAGCAGCACTCAACGAGCTCAGGCAAGCCATCTCCGGGCTTGAAAACGCAGTCGAGATGCGCATCGAGCACCAGCGGGAGCAGGGCGAAATCGAAGGCGAGGTACGTCGTATTCATGCCGATCGCTCGAAGCTTGCCCAGGAACTGGACCAGGCCGAATTCCGTGCGAACCGGCTCGAGGAAGTCAATCGCGAGGTCTCGCGGCGGCTGGTGACGGCCATGGAGACGATCCGCGCGGTTCTGGACCGATAGAAAGGCGCGATACATGGCGCAGGTAACGGTAACGATCGACGGCAAGGCCTATCGCATGGCCTGCGAGGAGGGTCAGGAAGACCACCTGACGGACCTCGCGACGCGCTTCGACAATTATGTCGGGCACCTCAAGGGGCAGTTCGGCGAAATCGGTGACCTCCGCATCACCGTCATGGCTGGCATCATGGTCATGGACGAAATTTCGGAGCTCACCCGCCGCGTCGCCGGGCTTGAATCCGAACTCGATTCGTTGCGGAACAGCAGTGATAGCGTTCTCGCGGCAAACGCCCGCACCGAGGAGGGCCTTGCGGCGGCCTTGGGTGAGGTGACGAGCCGTATCCGCAGCATCACCGACAAGCTGAACGGCCGTGCGCCCGCCGAACTCAATTAAATAGGGGCGGCGTCGCCGGCCCTCTGGCGCAGCGCCCAAATCGGCCTTATATAGCGGAGTGCGGTCTGCGCCTCTCGACAGGAACCACAATCCCTGGGGCCATACTCGATCCAAAGGGAGCTGTCCCTGACCAGGCTCGTGGGCCTGGACACACGGTGCCCACCTACGTTTGTAGGCGCCCAGGATCGTAAACATCCATCGGTTGTCGTGGATCGCACTTCCCAAAAATCCGTACACGCTTACTGCTGTTGGGGCACGATGGATATCTTTCCGTCTGCTTTCTCAATCTTGTACATCCCGATCCCGGCCCCAGGTCCCAGGCGAAGTCTGGCGTATAAGTAATCAGGTGGGGTCATGGCCGCCGTCTGTCGCTTGATCATGAAGTTATTGATCTGCTGATCCACTAGCGGCGTTTTCGATATGATCAGAAAAATCCAGCTATTCCTTCCGTAAGGCGATTTGGTGAAGTAGATTTGCGGTCGAACAAAACGTTGTCGAATTGCAGATCGGGGTCTGGATTATCCTCGATGCTGCCAATCGCGGTTTAGCTTTGGAGCGCATCTTCTTTCTTCATATTGTTTATAGCTGTTTCCTGCGCGGTAATGTTGCTTCGCAGGCCCTCAAAGGCTTCGCGGCTCTGTTCGTTGTAGCGATAACTCGCATAGATCCACCAAGCAGTGCTGAGAACGGTGCAGATTACTCCGCACGCCACTGCGACATGAAAATAGATCCGAAATCGGTGTAGAGCCCCTTCTTGATCTCGCTGTTGCTCGTCGAGGAGAACAGGTATCGATACAAGAAGACGAGACCGGTCAGAATAACACACATGAAGACGAGTGCGAAGAAAAACGGGCCGTATTTCTCGGCAGTGATCGTCGCGTATTCCGGTTGATCTATAAGTTCCTTTAGTTTGATCAGATCGATGTCCCTCACCTCACTGAAGTATTCCCTGGACCGGGCCCATAGACGTTGCAGGTGCAGTAGGCGGAGGGCGGACCGAAGCCCGGGCATATTCCAAACTGCGTGACGCACGCGCGCGGACCCTGCGGTGGGACGCCCTGCATTTGCATCTGGTAGACGACCAGCGGCGGACATGACTGCGCCATGAGGCTGTCCGGATAGAGGCATAATCCGATCAGCAAGGCAGCAGACTTCATCGCTCAGACCCCACAATTCCCCAGGAGCACTTTGAAAGTAAAGATTGCCACAGTTAGCGCAGAATCACAACTAGTGAACGAACATTACAATATTGCCCGTTATGATGGTATGCGGTTGTGGTAGACGCTGTCTATCCTGAAATGCTTTCCGGTGATCCGCTATTGAAGATTCTCGATGGAATAGGCGGACCGCGGTCCGCCGACGACAATGCCTGTCGGTTGCTCCGAATGTGACAGAGACTTCTCTTGCTTGCTGTATTGCGAGTGCTAGTTTCCGCATCTTATCGATTTAATTTCCAGGAGACTTGAGATGCAGCTTGGCATGGTGGGTTTGGGCCGCATGGGCAACTACATGGTCCAGCGATTGATGCGCGATGGCCATGAATGCGTCGTCTACGACGCGAGGCCTGAAAGCGTTGCTGATCTCGTCGGCAAGGGCGCTGTCGGCAGCGCCTCTCTCGAGGAGTTTGTTTCGAAGCTGTCGCGCCCGCGCGCGGTTTGGCTGATGCTGCCGGCGGCGATCACGGACAAGGTCATCGCCCAGCTTCTGCCGTTGCTGCACGACGACGACATCATCATCGACGGCGGCAATTCCTACTATCACGACGATATCCGGCGAGGTGCCGAGCTCATCACCAAGGGCATTCACTACGTTGACGTCGGTACCAGCGGCGGCGTTTTCGGCCTGGAACGCGGTTATTGCCTGATGATCGGGGGCGAGAAAGGAATCGTCCAGTCGCTGTCGCCCATCTTCGCGTCTCTGGCGCCGGGACAGGGAGTCATTGCTCCTTCAGAGGGGCGCACTGCTCATCCGGAAAGCACGGCCGAGCAAGGGTATCTTCATTGCGGTCCGCATGGCGCCGGTCATTTCGTCAAGATGGTGCACAACGGCATCGAGTATGGCCTGATGGCCGCCTATGCCGAAGGCCTGAATATTCTGAAACATGCCAATGTCGGTGCGGCCACGCATGCGGTCGATGCCGAAACTGCGCCTTTGGCGCATCCCGAACACTATCGTTACGATTTCAACTTGCCTGATATTGCCGAAGTGTGGCGTCGCGGGAGCGTCATCACCTCCTGGCTGCTCGACCTGACGGCCGACGCGCTGCATGTCGATCCGGTCCTCACCAAGTATGCCGGCCGTGTTTCCGATTCCGGCGAGGGCCGCTGGACGATCATGGCGGCGATCGATGAAAGCGTCCCGACGCCGGTGCTGAGTGCGGCGCTTCATGGTCGCTTCTCCTCGCGCGACAACGACGAGTTCGCCAACAAGGTGCTGTCGGCCATGCGTGCGGGCTTCGGCGGTCACGTCGAGAAGCCAAAGGGCTAGGCTGAAACTTTTCGTTTTCCAAGCCCGCGCAGCGCCGCCTGTGCGGGCTTTCCTTTTATACAGCGGGATATATTGTCTATACAACGGGATACATTGTCGAGAGATTGCATTTAGGGCAAGGGATCACGGGTCTGGCAATGGGGCGCGCGTGGCATGATGCAACTACTGATATCGATGGCATTCGCCCTCGCCGTAGCCACGAGCGCCGCGGCTCAGACCGCCAACCCGCCGTCGCCGCCTTCCACGCCCACGACTAGTGCGGCTCAACCGCCGGCGGAAGTTCGGCAGATACTCGAGCTGATGCAAACGCCACAGGTGAAGGAGTGGATGGCGACGCAAATGAAGGCGGCGCCGACAGCCACCCTGACGGAGGCCGGCGAAATGTCGGCGCTCTCCGAACTCGTCGGTCATGCGCGCCGCCATGTCGAAATGGTCTCCGGGGCGGCGATGGAGTTTCCCGGCGAAGTCGAGACCGCGTCTGAAGTCGTCGAACGCGAGGTCGCGCCGACGGGCTGGCTGCTGATTACGACGGAGGTCATTGCCCTTTTTCTCACCGGAGCGATTGTCGAGCTGCTGTTCCGTCTTATCGTGCCGAAACCGCGAATCCGACGGACCGACGACGAGGTCGTCACCGTTGCCCACCACGCTGCGGCAAATCTGCTTTATCGCGTCGTTCCCGCAATCGTTTTTGCGATGGCGACACTGGTGCCTTTGCTCGCTTTCAACTGGCCTCCGATCACGCGGTCCATGGCCATCGCGATTGCAGTCGCACTCATCGTCGCCCGCTTTACCGTCGCGCTCGGGCGGCTCCTGGTCGCCCTCGTTACCTTGCCGCGTGCGGATGGCGAGCGCCAGATTTCGCGCGCCAGGGGGCTTTTCTGGTTCCGGCGTTGCGCGACCTTCGCGATCTACTTCGCATTCGGCTGGGCGGTGATCCAACTGATGGTGCCGCTCGGCTTTTCCGAAGGCGCGCGCTACTTTGTCGGCTACATTCTCGGCATCGGGCTCTTCGCCATCGCAGTGGAGGCGATCTGGCACCGTCCGGTGGAGGAGGGAGAGCATCGCAGCTTCACCGTTTCCTGGGGGCTGACGCTCTATTTCGCTTTCCTTTGGCTTCTCTGGGTTTCAGGTTTCAACCTGCTGCTCTGGCTCGGGATCTATGCCGTGCTCCTGCCGCGTGCTCTCTCGGTTGCAACGCTGGCCGTTCGTTCCCTGCACCAGGCCGAGGCGGGCTTTCTCGCCGGGCGCCGGATTGCGACTGTGCTTCTCGACCGTGGCGTTCGAGCCCTTATCATCACGGCCGCGGCTTTCTGGCTTGGCCGCATGATCGGGCTTGCGGCCGATCGCATGGCCGCCGGCGAGACCATGCTCGATCGGCTTGCCCGTGGCGCGATCGGCGGCATCGTCATCCTGCTCGCTGCCGATCTGTTGTGGCACCTGGCGCGCGCATACATCAACGGCAAGCTCGATGACTCCAGGATCGAAGGCGCGATAACGGATGAGGAAAAAGCCAGCCGCGCCCGCCTGCAGACATTGTTGCCGATCTTCCGCAATATCCTCGCCGTGGTCATTGCTGTCATTGCTGTACTGATGGTGCTGTCGGGCCTCGGGGTCGAAATTGGCCCGCTGATCGCCGGTGCCGGCGTGGTCGGCGTCGCCGTGGGCTTCGGCGCACAGACCATCGTGAAGGATGTCATCAGCGGCATGTTCTATCTTTGGGACGATGCCTTCCGTGTCGGCGAGTATATCGAGAGCGGTAGCCACAAGGGCGTTGTTGAAGCCTTCAGCCTGCGCTCGGTGCGGCTGAGGCATCACCGCGGGCCGCTGACGACGGTGCCGTTCGGCGAACTCGGCGCGGTCAGGAACCTCAACCGAGACTGGACGATCGACAAGATTACCCTGAACGTCACCTACGACACCGACCTCGTGAAGGCGAAGAAGGTGATCAAGCAGATCGGACAGCAACTGCTGGATAATCCCGACTACAGTCCACACATCATCGAGACGCTGAAGATGAAGGGCGTGGAACAGTTCGGCGAGTTCGCGATTGTCATCCGGCTGGCAATGATGACCAAGCCCGGCGAGCAATTCGTCATCCGACGCAATGCCCTGGCCATGATCCGCAACGCCTTCAAGGAAAACGGCATCGAGTTTGCTGTGCCGACGGTGCAGGTTTCGAGCGAAGGGCACGAGTCCGAGGCGCATGCAGCCGCCGCCCGCCATCTTTCGCAACGCTCGAATTCAGATGAGCCCGCGGCGTAGCATCCGGGACTCGCTTATCGGAACGGGCTAGCCTCGTTCAGTGCTTTTTTGCCGCTCCAACCCTGTCAACGTTACGAAATTGCAATGTGCGCCGGCGCGCCCTGCGCCAAATTTGCCCCAATTGGAGATGAAGCAGGCGAGATCGGCGGTTCAGGGTCGGGCAGGCTGCGCACTCATAGAGCTTGCGTGCCGCGCATGTTACGTGTTTCGGACATGATTCCCACCAAACTGGAATATTGCGGCGGTACGAGATGTCGGGACACGGCAAGTTAGAAGAAATCGAAGACGCCGACGAATCTTCGGTACGTGGATTCTTCAGGCGCTACCGTGCGCACCTGACAGCACTGGCGACGCTCGCGCTGTTCTGTCTCGTCGGCTTCGCAATCGTGCAACTGACGAACGAAGTGCGATATGACGACGTCGTTCAGGCGCTGGCCGACACCAAGGTCAGCTCGATTTTTCTGGCTCTCCTGTTCACCGGCATGAGCTTTCTTGCCCTCGTTTTCTATGACGTCAATGCCATTGAATATGTTGGCCGCAAGCTGCCATTTCCGCAGGTGGCGCTGACCGCCTTCAGCGCCTATGCGGTCGGCAATACGGCGGGCTTCGGGGCGCTGAGCGGCGGTGCAATCCGCTATCGCGCCTATTCGCGCCTCGGCCTGACGCCTGAGGAGATTGGCCGGGTCATCGCATTCGTGACGCTGTCGTTCGGCCTCGGGCTTGCGGGCGTTGCCGCTATCTCGCTCCTGATCATCGCCGATGAAATCGCGCCTCTGATCAATGTCGGCAGCCTGACCCTGCGGCTGATGGCCGGTATGGTCATTGCCGGCCTCGGCGTCATCATGTTCCTGGGACGCGAGGGGCGCGCAGTCCACCTCGGTCCCGTCTCGGTCCGATTGCCGGACTCGCGCACATGGTCGCGGCAGTTCCTGGTGACCGCCTTCGACATCGCCGCCTCGGCGACCGTCCTTTATGTCTTGCTGCCACAGGCCGCGATCAGCTGGCCGGTATTCCTGGCTGTCTATGCCATTGCGGTTGGGCTTGGAGTGTTGAGCCATGTACCGGCCGGCCTCGGTGTGTTCGAGACCGTTATCATCGCTTCGCTTGGCAGCGCAGTGAACATCGACGCAGTGCTTGGTTCGTTGGTTCTCTACCGCCTGATCTATCACGTTCTGCCGTTGCTGATCGCTGTGCTGGCCGTCTCGGCAACCGAGCTTCGCCGGTTTGCCGATCACCCGGTTGCGTCAGGCATCCGACGGATCGGCATCCGGCTGATGCCGCAGTTGCTCTCGACCCTATCGCTCCTCCTCGGCGTCATGTTGATCTTTTCGAGCGTGACGCCGACGCCGGACCAGAATCTCGAGTTTCTTGCGAACTACCTGCCGTTGCCGCTCGTCGAGGGGGCGCATTTCCTCTCCAGCCTGCTCGGGCTGACACTGGTCGTTGCGGCACGCGGTCTCGGCCAGAAGCTCGACGGTGCCTGGTGGGTGTCGATCCTGTCGGCCGCGGCGGCGTTGACCTTGTCGCTGCTGAAGGCGATTGCACTGGTCGAGGCCTGTTTCCTCGGTTTCCTGATCTTCGGCCTGTTCGTCAGCCGCCGGCTGTTTCGCAGACATGCGTCCCTTCTCAACCAGACGCTGACGGCCTCATGGCTGACGGCGATCGCCGTGATCTGCGTCGGTGCGATCGTGATCCTGCTCTTCGTCTATCGTGACGTCGAATACAGCAACGAGCTCTGGTGGCAGTTCGAATTTGCCGGCGAGGCCCCGCGCGGTCTGCGCGCCGTGCTCGGCCTTACGATCATTTCCTCGGCGATTGCGATCTTCAGTCTGCTCCGTCCGGCGACGGTCAAGCCGGAACCTGCTTCCACCGACGCGTTGCAGCGGGCGGTCGGTATCGTCGAGAAGCAGCGCTTTGCCGACGCCAATCTGGTGCGCATGGGCGACAAGAGCATCATGTTCTCGGAGAAAGGCGACGCTTTCATCATGTATGGAAGGCAGGGGCGCTCCTGGATCGCTCTTTTCGATCCGATCGGGGAGCGCAGCGCCATTCCAGAGCTGGTCTGGCGTTTCGTGGAGTCCGCACGCGCCGCCGGCTGCCGCGCAGTCTTTTACCAGATCTCTCCGGCGCTTCTTTCGCATTGTGCCGATGCAGGGCTGCGTGCCTTCAAGCTCGGCGAGCTTGCCGTTGCCGATTTGAAAACCTTCGAGATGAAGGGCGGCAAGTGGGCAAACCTGCGGCAAACCGCGAGCCGCGCGCAACGCGACGGCCTTGAATTCGAGGTTATCGCGCCGGAAGACGTTCCCGCCGCAATGGATGAGCTTGGCTCGGTTTCGAATGCGTGGCTCGAGGATCACAATGCCAAGGAGAAGGGTTTCTCGCTCGGTGCGTTCGATCCAGACTATATCGTTGCCCAACCCGTCGGCATCCTGAAGCGCGAAGGCAGGATCGTGGCCTTCGCCAACATCCTGATCACCGCCGCGAAGGACGAGGGGACCATCGACCTGATGCGGTTCTCCCCGGATGCGCCGAAAGGGTCGATGGACTTCCTCTTTGTCCAGATCATGGAATATCTGCGCGACCAGGGGTTTGCGCATTTCAATCTCGGCATGGCGCCGCTTTCGGGCATGTCGAAGCGCGAGATGGCGCCGGTCTGGGACCGCGTCGGCAGCACCGTCTTCGAACACGGCGAGCGGTTTTATAACTTCAAGGGCCTCAGGGCCTTCAAATCAAAGTTCCATCCGCACTGGCATCCGCGGTATCTTGCGGTTTCGGGTGGAGGCAATCCGATGATCGCTCTGATGGACGCAACATTCCTGATCGGCGGCGGATTGAGAGGGGTAGTGAGGAAATGATGAAAAGACACCTTCTTGCAGCCGTCTGCGCCCTGTCGCTGTCCGTTCCGGCGGCAATGGCGGCGACCGAGACGACACAGAGCTTCGAGACCGGGCTCATTCCTTCGCCGCATATTTTCCTGCCCGAAGGCGACGTGAAAGGCGCCGTTGTGCTGATCTCGGATGGCGCCGGCTGGGGCGATAATGAGAAGGCAGAGGCAAACCGTCTCGTCGAGCAGGGAGCCGTCGTCATTGGCATCGATTTCGTGGCCTATATGGAGGCGCTCAGAAACTACGACGTCAGCCAGAATGACGGCTGCATCTACATGGTGTCCGATCTTGAATCGCTGAGCCAGCAGGTACAGCGCGCGGCGGGCAACAGTGCATACCATCTGCCGATCGTTGCCGGCGTCGGCGAGGGCGGTGCGCTGGCGCTGGCGATCGCGGCGCAGACCCCGGATGCGACGATCGGCCAGACGCTGGCGATCGATCCAGTTGCCGGGATTCCGCTTACCAAGGAACTGTGCACGCCGGCGAAGAAGCAGACGGTCGGCGACCGCATGATCTATGGGCTCAGCGAAACATCGCTGCCGGACCCGATCATCGCCTCGTTTACGGCGGCAGCAGAAAAGGAGGGCCGTGCGCATGTCGAAGAACTCAAGAAGCAGCACTCGGACATCGATATCCGCGATTCCGGGGACGATGCCCAGACGACGCTTGCCGACACGCTCTCGGACCTGATCGACGCCTCCGGCAGTGCCGACAATCCGCTCGGCCTCCCGCTCACCATTCTCGATGCCAAGCCGGCTTTCGACACGATGGCGGTCATCTACTCCGGTGATGGCGGGTGGCGCGATATCGACAAGGAGGTTGGTGCGGCGCTGCAGAAGCAGGGTGTGCCGGTCGTCGGCATCGACTCGCTGCATTACTTCTGGTCGGAGCGCCAGCCGCAGCAGACGGCGGATGATCTCGGCAAGATTATCGAGCTTTATCGCAAGCAGTGGAAGGTGAAGCACGTTCTGCTGATCGGCTATTCCTTCGGCGCCGATGTCGTGCCTGCCGCGTTTACGCGCCTGAAGCCGGCCGCCAAGGCAACCGTCGCGCAGATGTCGCTCCTGTCCCTGTCGCATGAGGTCGATTACCAGATCTCCGTCATGGGCTGGCTCGGCCAGAAGACGGAAGGTGCGGGCGGCGATCCGGTTGATGACCTGAAGAAGGTCGACCCCAAGATCGTCCAGTGCATCTACGGAAAGGAAGATGACGACGAGGTGGCCTGCCCTGATCTCAAGGACAGCGGTGCCGATGTGATTGCCCTTGCCGGCGATCACCACTTCGATGAGAACTATGAGCTCTTGAGCAAGACGATCATCGACGGGCTGAAGGCGCGGCTTCAGGACTAGGCTGCGTCGCGCCGCCCCAGGCTAGCGCATCAACTGCTCTTCACTCCAGCCGAGAGCGGCGATATCGCCGCTCCGGAAGCGACCATCATCGGCAACGATGAATTCATCGAGCTGCGGTGGATGTACGCTCGTTCCTGCCAACATCGCATGAACCTGGCCGCGATGATGCGTCTGGTGTTGGAACAGGTGGTTCAAAACGTCTTCCATCCGCTCGCGCTGAATGCGCCCCGCACGATGGATCTCGGTCGTCGACGCCAGCTTTTCCGGCGTTGCCGGCTCGCAAAGCGCGACCAGCCGACGATCGACTTTGGCCTGCTCTGCGGCAAGCGCCGCGATGTCGTCGAATGGCTCCTCGACATCCCAGGCGGTAGGCCCAAGCGTGCCGCCTTCGAGCGCATCAACGTAAAACCAGTCGACCGTCAGAATATGGTTGAGCGTCGCCTTGATCGACGGAAAGAAGCTTACGCGTGCCGCCTCGAACTCTCCCGGCTTCAACCTGCTGCAGGCTTCATGCAGGCGATGGTTCGCAAGCGCATTGTTATAGGCAAGCTTCCGTGTGGTCCTGCATGGGTCGAAAGTCGGCATCGGTAACTCCGTTTCTTGACGGGCAACCCGCAAGCGTCAGTCGTCCTCCTGGAACAAGCGAAACTGTGCCGCTTCCAGATCCTTTGGGGGCTGCATGCCGAGGTGCTTCCAGGCCGTCGCGGTCAGGACGCGGCCGCGTGGGGTGCGCTGAATGAAACCCTGCTGAATCATGTAGGGCTCGATGATGTCCTCGATCGCGTCGCGTGGTTCGGAAAGCCCTGCGGCGATGGTTTCGATGCCGACGGGGCCGCCGCCGAAATTGACCGCGATCATGTTGAGGTAGCGCTTGTCGAGCTGGTCGAGGCCCATGTTGTCGACGAGCAGCCGGGTCAGCGCCTCATCGGCAATCTCGCGGGTGACGGCTTCAGCCTTCGCCACTTCCGCGAAATCGCGCACGCGCCGCAGCAGGCGACCGGCAATACGCGGCGTTCCACGAGCGCGCCGGGCGATTTCCCGTGCACCCTCGTCGGTCATGGGCAGGTTCATCAGGCGTGCGCCGCGTCGAACGATCAGCTCCAATTCCTCGACGGTATAGAAGCTCAGGCGCACGGGAATGCCGAAACGGTCGCGAAGCGGCGTGGTCAAAAGGCCAAGGCGGGTCGTTGCTGCAACGAGGGTGAATTTCGACAGGTCGATCTTGACAGAGCGCGCGGCTGGTCCCTCGCCGATGATGAGGTCGAGCTGGAAATCCTCCATCGCGGGGTAGAGGATTTCCTCGACGGCCGGGTTGAGCCGGTGAATTTCGTCGATGAAGAGCACGTCGCGCTCTTCGAGATTGGTCAGTAGAGCGGCGAGATCGCCCGCCTTGGCAATAACCGGACCGGACGTCGAGCGGAAATTGACGCCGAGTTCCTTCGCCATGATCTGCGCGAGCGTCGTCTTGCCGAGGCCGGGCGGGCCAACGAAAAGGACGTGATCCAGCGCCTCACCACGGTTCTTCGCCGCCTCGATGAACACCTTCAGGTTTGCGCGCGCTTCCGCCTGTCCGGTGAACTCGTCCAGCGACTGCGGCCGCAGCGTCACATCCAGGTCTTCGCCTCGTTTCTCGGCCGATATCAGGCGCGCGGCTTCACTCATGCTGGCATTTCCCAATCTTCAAACGCTCGTGACCAATACACCAAGCCGAACGCTTTTGGCACCCGCTCGGGCAATTGGATCAGCGAGCCAGTTCCTTCAACCCAAGGCGGATGAGCTTGGCGCTGTCGGCGCCTTCACCGGCGGTCTTCATTGCGGCGGCAACGGCATTGGCAGCCTGGTCGCGGGAATAGCCGAGGTTCGTCAGCGCGGATACCGCGTCGGCGACAGGGGCAGCGGCAACACCTTCACCGAGCTCCTGCTTGAGGCCGATGGTGGCCGACGCTTCTCCGGCGAAGGCCGGCGCCTTGTTCTTCAGTTCGGTGACGATGCGCACGGCAACCTTGGGACCAACGCCCTGAGCGCGGGCGACTGCCGTGCGATCCTGCAGCGCGATGGCGTTCGCCAGTTCGCTTGGAGGCAGGGTCGAAAGGACGGCGAGCGCCACCTTTGCACCAACGCCCTGTACGCTCTGCAGGAGAATGAACCACTCTCTCTCGAGCGCGGTCATGAAGCCGAAGAGCTTCAGCTGGTCTTCGCGAACATAGGTCTCGATGAAAAGCACACAGGCCTCGCCCACCGAGCCGAGGCGGGAGAGCGTGCGCGCCGAGCAGAAGGCGACGTAGCAGACGCCGTGGACATCGACGAGGACGTAGTCATCGCCGATTTCATCGATGGTGCCTTTGAGCTTGCCGATCATGCAAATGGTCCGTTCGGTGGGTTTTCAGTGAAGATTAGCCGGCAAGCGCCGCCTGCCGCATGCGGCTGCTGCCGCGGTTATGAGCGTGGCAGATGGCGATGGCCAGCGCATCAGCCGCGTCGTTGCCCTTGAATTCGACCTTGGGCATCAGGATTTTCAGCATCATGTGGATCTGCTGCTTCTCGCCGTGGCCGACACCGATGACCGCCTTCTTGACAGCGTTTGGCGCATATTCGGCGACGGGCAAACCGGCGCGGGCAGGGACCAGCATGGCAATGCCGCGTGCCTGCCCGAGTTTCAGCGTTGCAACGGCGTCCTTGTTGACGAAGGTTTGTTCGACGGCAGCCTCATCAGGCTGATAGCTGTGCACGACTTCCGCCAGGCCATCGTGCAGCTGGCAAAGGCGCGAGGCCAGGTCCAGGTCGCCGTCCGAGGTGACCGTACCGGACGCGACGAAGCGCAAGGAATTGCCGAGCGTGTCGATAATTCCCCAGCCCGTGCGGCGCAGGCCCGGATCAACGCCGATGATGCGAATCGTATTTTGCATGCTTCACCCTATTGCACTCGCCAAATAACTGCCATCGATATGTGAACAAAACAAAAACATTCCTTGTTTTTGCCACACGCTGTTTACGGCAATTTAAGCTCCATAGCCGACTTTTGATCCACAAAATGTCAGAGGAACTCCCTTCTCAGGAAGGCAAGGTTCCCGTTTTCTGTTTTCAGGTCAGCCGGCAGGATGTTCCACGCTCTGCCGGTATGAGCCGTTCCGGAAGGGTTCATCGTTCATGGTTCAGAGATTTAAATCCCTGTCCTTCAA
Source organism: Rhizobium sp. RHZ02 (assembly GCF_014851575.1). NCBI lineage: Bacteria > Pseudomonadati > Pseudomonadota > Alphaproteobacteria > Hyphomicrobiales > Rhizobiaceae > Rhizobium > Rhizobium sp. RHZ02. The sequence goes on along the minus strand of NZ_JACUZX010000028.1, from coordinate 55,948 downwards.
GGTCATCGCGACATTTATACTGCTGACCGCACTGTCGATTGCGGTCATCAACGTGCTTGCTTACTTCGCCAGCAGCCGCATTTCCGGTGAGCAGGCACTCAAGGCGAAGGAGAGCGTCCTGATCTTCCGCGGCGACATGCTGCAGGATCAGCTTGAGCAGTTGGAAAACCAGGCGAACTCGATTGCGCGCATCGAAGCGTTGCAGATGTCGATTACAAGCCTGAAGAGCGGTTGGAAGACAATCGAGAAGACGTCGGGTGATGCGCGCGCCGAATTGAAGAAGGTGTTCATCACCAACAATCCGAACCCGGCCGACCAGCGCGAAAAACTGGTGAAGCCGCAGGCACCAAGCGGCTTCTACTACTCCAACCATGAAACGACGCAGGGTGAAGTGGCCCGCGACCTGGAGAATACCGCCTTCAGCGACCTGCTGATCGCCGATCTCGATGGCAACGTCCTCTACTCCTACAAGAAGAACGACGATTTCGCGGAGAACCTGAAGACCGATGCATGGAAGGCGACCGGCGCCGGCCTTGCCTTCGCCAAGGCGATCGCCAACACCGCAAAGGCGACTGACGATTCCGCCCCCACCGGCTTTTCCGGTCTTCGCGTCGACGCGGCGAACGGCAAGTCGGCAATCTTCTATGCCGTGCCGATCGTCAAGCTCGGCGCGGCGAAGGGCGTGATGCTCTTCAAGGTCCGCGACAACATCATCACCAGCATTCTCGCCAAGGGCATCGTGTCCGGTAGCACGGCGCAAGCCGCTATCATCTCGGATGACGGATCGGCGATCGGCGTAAACTCGTCCGGCCAGCTGGCAACGCTCGATACCACGCCTTTCACCTTCGCGAAGGACGCGCTGTCGGCCAAGGGCATGACGGTCGACGACTTCGATCGCGCCGATGGCTCGGCACGAGCCTATGTTCGCGGCATCGATTATCAGGGCTCCCGCTTCCTCGTCGTGGAAAGCGTCCGCATCAGCGAACTCAATGCTGGCTCGCTGGAGATCGCCACGCTCCTGACGATGATTGCGTTTGGTGTTCTGATCATCATGGCCGTGGCAACCTGGGCCATCACCAAGCTGCTGTTCTCGCCGCTTGCCCGGCTCGCGGACGTCACGCGTGACGTCGCCGACGGCAACCTCGAAGTCGAGATCGGCAGCCAGAACCGCGGCGACGAAATCGGCACGATGGCCAAGGCATTGGCGCGGTTCAAGCAGTCGCTTGTCGAGAGCCGCGACCTGGAAGCTGCCAGCAACGAAACGCGGGCTCGCGCGGAGCGGGATCGCCAGCAGCACATGGCTGAGCGCGAGGCGGAAGCACGGACCCTGCAGGAAGTCGTCCAGGCGATCGACGAGGGCCTGCATCACCTTGCCAACGGCGATCTTGCCCATCAGATCGAGACCCGCTTCCCGAACGAACTCGAAGGCCTCCGGGTCAACTTCAACGAGGCGCTGGCTACCCTCAGCGAAACGATGACGGCGATCGGCGGCAACTCCATGGCCGTGCGTTCGGGTTCCGAGGAAATGCGCACCGGTGCCGATGAGCTTGCCGGTCGGACCGAGCGGCAGGCCGCCTCTATCACCGAGACCGCGAATGCGATCGATGCGATCACCCAGTCGGTCCGCGTTCAGATCGAGCGTGCGGAGCAGGCCGAACGCATCGCCCGCGACGCCAAGCGGGAGACGACCGGCTCCAGCCAGATCATGCGCGAGACAATTGCCGCGATGGAGGCGATCCAGGCGTCGTCGCGCCAGATCAATTCGATCATCGCCGTTATCGATGCGATCGCCTTCCAGACCAACCTGCTGGCGCTCAATGCCGGCGTCGAGGCTGCACGGGCAGGCGAGTCCGGTAAGGGCTTCGCCGTGGTCGCCATGGAAGTGCGCGAACTGGCACAGCGTTCATCGAGTGCCGCAAAGGAAATATCGAGCCTCTTGCAGAAGTCCACGCATGAAGTGGAGATGGGCGTGTCGCTCGTTGAGCGTGCCGGCGACGCGCTGACGGGGATCGGCAGCCATGTGGAGGCAATCAACGGCCAGATCAGCGAGATCATGGAAACGACGCGCGAGGAAGCCGACACCCTGCGTCAAATCAACTCCGCGGTCTCAGAGCTTGATGCGATGACGCAGCAGAATGCCGCCATGGTCGAGGAAACGACGGCTGCGATCCATCGGCTCGCGACCGAAGCGGTCGAAATGGACCGGCAGCTGGCGAATTTCACGCTGGCGCAGGCGGAACATCACCAGGGCGCCGAGGTACACCTGCTGCGACGTCGGGCTTGAACCGTGATCGGCAGATGAACGAGGGCCGGGAGACCGGCCCTTTTTCTTTCCCGCTCGTTTGGAATGGGCCGAGCGGCCACCTACATAGACCTGTCCTTCCAATTACCGACAGGCTTCGTCATGGTTCCCTTCTCCATTCTCGATCTCTCTCCTGTTCCAGAAGGCGGGACGATCCGCCAGTCGCTCGAGAGTTCGGCGCGCATGGCGCAGAAGGCCGAAGGGTTCGGGTACAACCGCTTCTGGCTTGCGGAACATCACGGCATGCCGGGTATTGCCAGCGCGGCGACGGCGGTCGTGATCGGCCACGTCGGCGCGGCAACCAAGCGGATCCGCATCGGCTCGGGCGGCATCATGCTGCCGAACCACTCGCCGCTTGTCATTGCAGAGCAATTCGGAACGCTGGAAGCGCTGTTTCCGGGCCGCGTCGATCTCGGCCTGGGGCGTGCGCCCGGCACCGACATGCGGACCGCCCGGGCCCTGCGGCGCAATCTCGATGCGGGCGCCCAGAGCTTTCCGAACGACGTGGTCGAATTGCAGCAGTTGCTGGGCACGCCGATCGAGAACCAGGCGATCCTTGCGGTTCCCGGCATGAATTCCAACGTTCCGATCTGGCTTCTGGGTTCCAGCCTCTACAGCGCGCAGCTCGCCGCGATGTTGGGGCTGCCTTATGCCTTCGCCTCGCATTTTGCGCCGGACTCGCTGCTTGATGCCATTGACATCTATCGCAGCCGCTTCACACCTTCCGCCATGCTCGACAAGCCCTATGTCATGGTTGGTGTCATGGGGTCCGTTGCCGCAACGGATGAGGAGGCGCAATACCATTTCACCTCGGCCCAGCAGCAGTTCGTCAATCTGCGCCGCAATGTGCGTGGCCAGTTTCCGCGGCCGGTCGCCGATATGGGGAGCTTCTGGTCCCCGATGGAGAAGCTGACGGTCGAGCACACGCTGCGCTATGCCGTCGTCGGGTCGCCGAAGACCGCGGAGGCAAAGCTCACCGAATTCCTTGCCGAGACGCAGGCGGATGAAGTGATCATCTCCATGCCGATCCACGATATCGAGGCGAGATTGAAATCGGTCGAGCTTTTCGCCGGGCTTGGAAACTTCCTTCGCGCTGCGGCCTAATGCCGCGCATCGCGGGCGCTTCGTGGCCTACAGCCATTTGTGCGAATTGACTTAACGCAGCCGGACCATAGCTTTGCTTGATCACACATGTCGTTTGCACAGCGTTGTGGCGACGCAAGTGTGATGGACGGCGCACGCCGCAAATCGCGCGCGCGGCCGGTTTCGAGCAACCTTTGGAGGATGAGGATTGCTATGCGTTACCACGGTCTTGCTGCTTTGATTTCACTGATCTGTCTTTCCGCCTCGTCTGCAATCGCCCAAGAGGGCGACGTGGCGGCCGGGGAAACGGTCTTTAAGAAGTGCGCGGTCTGTCATATTGCCGACACCGACAAGAACAAGGTCGGGCCGTCGCTGAACCACCTGTTCGGCCGAACAGCCGGGACGCATCCGGATTTTGCCTATTCAGCGGCGATGAAGGCGGCGGGCACAGCCGGGTTGGTCTGGGACGAAGCGACTCTGCGCGATTATCTTCACGACCCAAAGTTGAAGGTTAAGGGTACGAAGATGGTGTTCGTCGGGCTGAAGGACGACGGCGATATCACCAATCTGCTAGCTTATCTCAAGCAATTCTCGAAATGAAATCAGCTTATTGATGTAGAGGCAGACGGCTCGTTGGCGTCATTTCGCGCCATTGCCGTGATGTTTTGTTTATGAGATAGTCCTAACGCAAGTGCCAGCGGATTGCGGGTAATTTCCACAGCCGGCCGGGCATTGGGAGGAACGCATGGTTGTCGTGCTGGTTCTCGGTCTGATCGTCATCGGGTCGGTGGTTTTCCACCTGCTCAGCCCGTGGTGGTGGACTCCGATCGCTTCGAACTGGAACTACATCGACAATACCATCATCATTACATTCTGGATCACCGGCATCGTCTTCGTCGCGGTGATCTCCTTCATGGCCTACTGCATCTTTCGTTTCCGCCATCGGCCGGGCAATCGGGCCGCCTACGAGCCCGAGAACAAGCGTCTGGAATGGTGGCTTGCCGGCAGCACGGCCCTTGGTGTGGCAGCGATGCTGGCGCCTGGTCTCGTCGTCTGGAACCAGTTCGTGACGGTGCCGCCGGATGCTGGCGAAATCGAAGTCGTAGGGCAACAGTGGCTGTGGAATTTCCGGTTGCCGGGCGCCGATGGCAAGCTCGGCAGGGCAGACAATCGAGCGGTGACCGCCGACAATCCGCTCGGCGTGATCACGAACGATCCGGCTGGCCTCGACGACATCATCATCTCAGGCGCCGAACTGCACTTGCCGATCGGCAAGTCGGTCCGCGTACACCTGCGCTCGATCGATGTGCTGCATGATTTCTACGTTCCCGAGTTCCGGGCGAAGATGGACATGATCCCCGGTTCGGTCACCTATTTTTGGTTCACGCCGACGCGGACGGGCACCTTCGAAGTGCTGTGCGCGGAGCTTTGTGGCGTCGGACATCCGCAGATGCGAGGGACTGTCGTCGTCGACGAGCCGGACGCCTACCAGGCGTGGCTCGCGCAGCAGCAGACGTTTTCGCAGCTGATGGCAGCGGTTGAACCGGCCAAGTAGGCCGGCGTTGCGGCCGGGGGAGCGGCCGTAACGGGAGGAGGAAGGAAGGCATGCGATGGTTGATATTCCAACCAGTGCCGGCGATGTTATCCCACCCGCCGAGGTGGCGGATGTTGAGCTCTATCATCCGAGGAGCTGGTGGACGAAATACGTCTTCAGTCAGGATGCCAAGGTCATTGCCATTCAGTATTCGGTGACGGCCTTTTCGATCGGTCTGGTGGCGCTGGTGCTGTCGTGGCTGATCCGCCTACAGCTCGGTTTTCCCGGCTATTTTTCCTTCATCGATGCGGATCATTATTACCAGTTCATCACCATGCACGGGATGATCATGGTGATCTATCTCCTGACCGCGCTTTTCCTCGGCGGCTTCGGCAATTACCTGATTCCGTTGATGGTCGGCGCCCGCGATATGGTGTTCCCCTATGCGAACATGCTGAGCTACTGGCTTTATCTGCTGGCCGTGATCGTGCTTGTTGCGGGCTTCTTCGCCCCTGGCGGACCGACGGGGGCCGGCTGGACGCTTTACCCGCCGCAGGCACTGACGTCAGGTACGCCAGGCGGGCGCGACTGGGGTATCATCCTGATGCTCTCGTCCCTCATCATCTTCATCATCGGCTTCACGATGGGTGGCTTGAACTATGTCGTCACCGTGCTGCAAGGGCGGGCGCGCGGCATGACGCTGATGCGGATGCCATTGACAGTATGGGGCATTTTCACAGCAACCGTCATGGCGTTGCTGGCTTTCCCGGCGCTCTTCGTCGCCGCCGTCATGATGCTGTTTGACCGGCTGCTCGGCACCAGCTTCTTCATGCCTGCGATTGTCGAAATGGGAGAGCAGCTGAAATCCGATGGCGGTAGCCCGATCCTGTTCCAGCACCTCTTCTGGTTCTTTGGGCATCCGGAAGTCTACATCGTCGCGCTTCCGGCATTCGGCATCGTCTCCGATCTTATCAGCACGCATGCGCGCAAGAACATCTTCGGCTACCGCATGATGGTCTGGGCGATCGTGATTATCGGGGCGCTGAGCTTCATCGTATGGGCGCATCACATGTATGTCAGCGGCATGAACCCGAATTTCGGGTTCTTCTTCGCCACGACAACGTTGATCATCGCCGTGCCGACCGCGATCAAGGTCTACAATTGGGTGCTGACGCTGTGGCGGGGTGATATCCACCTGACGCTGCCGATGCTGTTTGCCATCGGTTTCATCGTGACCTTCGTCAATGGCGGGCTGACCGGACTGTTCCTCGGCAACGTCGTGGTGGACGTGCCACTGTCCGATACGATGTTCGTGGTAGCGCATTTCCACATGGTGATGGGCGTCGCGCCCATCATGGTGGTCTTCGGCGCAATCTATCACTGGTATCCGAAGATTACCGGGCGGATGCTCGACGAGGTTCTCGGTCGGATCCATTTCTGGGTTACCTTCATCGGCGCCTATGCGATCTTCTTCCCCATGCATTATGTAGGCCTGGTGGGCGTGCCGAGGCGCTATTTCGAGCTTGGCGACACGGTTTTCATTCCGCCTTCGGTGCATGACCTGAACATGTTCATTTCGGTCGCGGCGCTTGTCGTCGGGGCGGCGCAGATGGTGTTCCTGTTCAATATCATTTGGAGTCTGTTCCGCGGTCGCGAGGCCGGTGGCAATCCGTGGCGAGCGACGACGCTCGAGTGGCAGACTCCTCAGACGCCGCCCGCCCATGGCAACTGGGGCAAGGAGCTTCCGATCGTCTATCGCTGGGCCTACGACTACAGTGTACCCGGCGCTCCCGAAGACTTCATACCCCAGAACCAGCCGCCTATGGCCGGAGTGTCGAGGGCGCACACATGAGTGTGGTTCTTGTCTTTCTCGCGGGAATAGCCGCAATCGTCATCTGGTGGCTGTCCGGGCAGAGGATGATGTCGAAGCCATGGATGGAGGTCGGCACGCTTGATGATATCGCGGGACCGGCGAAGCCGCCGATCCCGACCGCCAAGATCGGCCTCGGCATTTTCCTCGCGGTGGTCGGCGCGCTCTTTTCCCTGTTGGCCAGTGCTTATCTTTCGCGAATGAGCGGTGCGGATTGGTGGGCAATGCCCGTTCCTCGGCTTCTTTGGGCGAATAGCGCTGTCTTGATCGCCAGCTGCGCGGCTCTGCAATGGGCGGTGGTTGAAGCGCGCCGGGGCGCCGGTGACGGCCTGCGGCTTGCGCTTGATATAGCGCTGGCGACCGCAGTGCTCTTTCTTGCCGGGCAGGTCGTCGCCTGGCTGCAGCTGGTCGCGGCCGGATATGTCCTTGCCGATAACCCGGCAAACAGTTTCTTCTACATGCTGACGGGATTGCATGGCCTGCATATCCTCGGTGGGCTGGCAGTGCTTGCGCGAACCAGATTGCGCTTGCTCGCAGGCGGCACCGCCGCTTCCGCCAGGCTGCGCCTCGGTGTCGAGCTCTGCGCCACCTACTGGCACTTCATGCTCGTCGTGTGGCTGCTTCTCTTCGCGCTTTTTACCGGCTGGGCAAACGACTTCGTCGATCTCTGCCGCCAACTCGTTTCTTAAGGGGTGGAAGATGGCCGAACTGACCCGAATGCAAACCGACGACGTCGCCATGGGGCCGCCCGCCGGCCTGCGCGGCGTGGCGGCCGACTTTGCCTCGGACCAGCGGGCGTTCAAGAACGTCTCCTGGGGCAAGGCCATGATGTGGATCTTTCTCCTCAGCGATACTTTTATCTTCGGCTGCTTCCTGCTGGCCTATATGACCGCGCGGATGTCGACGCCGGTTCCGTGGCCTAATCCGAGCGAGGTCTTCGCGCTCAATATCGGCGGCCAGGAGGTCCCGCTGATCCTCATCGCGATCATGACCTTCATCCTGATCAGCAGCAGTGGCACGATGGCCATGGCTGTCAATTTCGGTTATCGCCGCGAGCGCGGGAAAACGGCCGCTTTGCTGCTTCTGACCGCCGCGCTCGGCGCGACCTTTGTCGGAATGCAGGCTTTCGAATGGACGAAGCTCATCACCGAAGGCGTGCGCCCCTGGGAAAACCCGTGGGGCGCGGCACAGTTCGGATCATCCTTCTTCATGATCACCGGTTTTCACGGGACGCACGTGACCTTCGGCGTAATCTTCCTGCTGGTTACCGCGCGCAAGGTATGGCGCGGGGACTTCGATACGGGCCAGCGCGGCTTCTTCACAAGCCGCAGGGGCAGCTATGAGAACGTCGAGATCATGGGCCTGTACTGGCACTTCGTCGACCTCGTCTGGGTCTTCATCTTTGCCTTCTTCTATTTGTGGTGAGGTCGCATCCATGGCACAGGCACAAGCACACTCCGGCCAACAGCATCCGATCAGGCTCTACCTCGTCGTCTGGGGATTGCTGTTCGTCCTCAGCACCTTCTCCTATCTCGTCGATTATCTCGGTATCCAGGGCTATCCCCGCTGGACGCTCATCATCGTGTTCATGATGCTAAAGGCCGGACTGATCGTTGCCATTTTCATGCACATGGCCTGGGAACGGCTGGCGCTCGTCTACGCGATATTGCTGCCGCCGCTGCTCGTCCTCGTCTTCGTGGCGATGATGGCGTCGGAGTCGCACTACACGATCTTCACCCGGCTTGCCTTCCTCGGCGGGGCCGGTCCCTGAGTCGGCCGTTGCAGGGCTACATGATCTTCTCGTTCGGATAGACGCCCGATAGGGCGGACTGGCGAACGAACCCGCCGACGTCATGGCCGGTCACCTCGACATTGCACCATGTACCATCACATGAGCGGACGGCGACCCGGACGCGCGCCGCGAGCTTTGCAACGGCATTCGCCGAGGCGCGCGGTGTAGCGCGGATCGGCACCGGCGAGGCCATCCAGGGGCCGATCAGCGCAGTACGGTGGCTGGATAGCAGCGCGCGATGCATGCAGCCGGAGATGCCATCGGCGGATGTCATTTGGCTGGAGAGCACGATGCCGAGCAAGCAGCCGGCAGCCAGCACGCCCAGCCGGTGTGCTGCACGGTATCGACGGCGTGCCATGGCCTAGTTGCAGGATGCCATGCGCTTCAGGGCAGCGGTCACCCCGTTCAGCGAATAAGTATAGGTGGTCGCCGTGCCGCGCTGGGAGACCGCTTCGACCGTCATGTCGCTACCGGAGCGCATGGCGCTGATGACGTCATGCTCGCGCGATTCTTCAAGCACCCAGGCGGACTTGCCCCTGGTGAACATCGTAAACGTCTTGTCGCCGATTGCGATCTTGGCCCGGGAGCCGGGCTTCAGTTCGTAGCCCATGATCGCTTGCGGCTCATATCCGGCGCCCGGCGCCCGACCGATCACGAAGTAATTGCTGCCATGATCGACGCTTGCCGGTTGCTTGCTTGTCGGCACTGTCAGCAAATAGCACACCCTCTCGCCGCCCTTGCTGTAGGAATAGACGCCCCAGTCCTCGAACTGCTTGACCATTGTCGGCTGCGCATGGGCGGCAATTGCACCGGCAAGAGTGAAGGAGAGTACGAGAGCTATTCTTTTCATGGGCATTTTCCCCGCCGAAAGTGTGAGAGACGCTGGTCTTGGAAAAGACCGGCTGGAGCGAACGCGGCGCATTCAAGTCGGCGAGGGTTACCGAGACCTTAATGGCGGGCTGGGGGTAACGAACGTGTGACCGATCGATCGCCTGATGTGAATGGACGGCCAAAACGAAAGGCCGGTCATGTCTTCCATGGCCGGCCCGCAGGCCTAAGGCTCCTCTTCGCCTGATGTTCCGGATGTCAGTTGCCTGTCTGCCGCACCGTCTTCTGAGCGATCGCCTTGGCAAGATCGTCACGCTCCTCGCAGCCGTTCGGGCAAAGCGTCGTCAGTCGTGCGAGCTGGTCGTTCGCCTTGGCCATGTCGCCGGTCTCGACGTAGAGTTCGCCCAGATATTCGCGGGCGGCCTTGTGGTCGGGCTCGAGCTCCAGCGCCTTGGTGTAATAGGTCAGCGAGGTCCGGTAGTCTCCGGTCTTGCGCAGGGTAAAGCCAAGCAGATTGTAGACGTCTGCCTGCTGCGTATCCTCGGCAAGGCCGCGAAGCTCGTCCCGCGCCCCCTGATAATCCCCGGCAGCGATCTTGGCGCGCACCGACGTCAAATCTGGCGCGTTGGTGGATTCGATATTGTCGATGGCGAAGGCCGGAACGGCTTGGATCGCGGGAAGGGCAGCGGTTGCCGCGATCAAGGCGATCGTGCCTGCCAGAACATGTCTCTTCATGATCGTTTCTCCTTCAGTTTCTCATGCCTGGATCTTGGGGGTGAAGCCGTAGACGTTGCCGTCCTTGACGAAGGTGCCGGAGCCCGGGAACGGAAAATGCGAGCCGCAGATCGCGATCTTGTCTGCGATGACGCGGTCGATCAGCTTGCGGCGCGTCTCGATCGCCATCGGCCCGTCCTGGTCGTATGCGCCCTGCCATTCCGGATGCGGGGCGAGCAAGGCCGGCACGTACATGATGTCGGCCGACACCATCAGCTGTTCGTTTCCGCCGTCGACGAGATAGACGGAGTGGCCGGGCGTATGTCCCGGCGCTGATATCATGCGGATGCCGGGCGCTACCTCGGCGCCGTCCTCGACGAGTTTCCAGTTCTGCCATTTCGGGAAAACATTGGCGATGCGCTGGCCGGCGGCCTTACGGCTTTCCGCAAGCTTTTCGACTCGGCCAGACTCCGTCCACCAGCTATACTCGGCTGCGTTGACGATCAGTTCGGCATCGGGAAAGACGGCCGCATTGGTGCCCTTGTCCATCAGGCCCCAGACGTGGTCCGGATGGAAATGTGAGAGCATGACCGTGTTGATCTTCCTGTAGTCGATGCCCGCCGCCGCCATGTTGGCGGGTAGGTGTGTCGCATTCGCCTGCCACTGGCCGACGCCCGATCCGGCATCCATCATGATCAGCCGGTCGCCCATCTTGAGGACGACGACGGTGAGGGGGATCGGCATGAAACCGGTCGGCAGGCCGGCCTTGGCAAGCGCCTCCTTGGTGTCTTCGATTGAGGCGTTCTTGATGAAGCCTGGGTCGTGCGGCTTTCGCCAGATACCGTCATAGATGGCGGTGACCTCGACCGATCCGACCCTATATCTGTAGAAGCCGACGCTCGGCTCGTCGGGCGTTTCGGCAAAGACGGGTGAAACGAATTCCAGTTTCGAGGCAAGGCCGAAGGCGGCGCCTGCGGCGGCGGTGCCGAGAACGGTACGGCGTGTCATGGTGAACATCGCAAGTCTCCTCTTGTCGGGTGCTATGATGCAGCGGCAACCCGACAATGGGTGCCGCCGCTGCCAGACAAGATCGAGGCCGGCCGGCAGTTATTCCCGGCATGCCGGGCAATCTTCCTAAGCCGATGAAACCGATGAGAGATTTTTCGCGACGGCATCCAGAACCCTTCCCGTGAACGCCTTTCCTCGAAAAAAAATCGCGCCGGGACGGAATAAAATGACGGTCAGGGCGATCTATCTTGCGGAAGGCATAAGGGCGATCCGATGCGGTCGGCCGAACCCGGGGAAGACGATGACAGAGGCTGAGATCGCGGATTTCCTTTCATTCGAATGCCAGCGCACGCCATTAGGTGCCGATCGGGCGATTGCCGGTACCGGGCGGATGGCGGCTCGCCTTCTGAAAGCCCTCTCCGCCATGATCGGCATGTCGTTGGCGATGACGCGGCCGCTGCTCGACCCGCAAGCGGCCACGATGAGGACGCCTGCCGCATCGGCCGAAACGATGCAACGCTTCCAGAAGGCCATCCTTCCGCAGCTGGACGACGCCTACAATTTCGCCCGCTTCCTCAGTCGCGATCCCGATGCTGCTGGAGATATCGTCCAGGAAGCCTTCCTGCGCGCCTATCGGAGCTTCGAAGGCTATCGCGGCGGCGATCCGCGCGCCTGGATGTTTTCGATCGTCAGAAATTGCTACCGCGCCTGGCTACTCGACGGCCGCCGGAAGGCGCATTTCGAAGTGCCGATGGCCGAGGACGTCTCGACCGGTGAAGCGGATATCGCGACTTGCCAGATCGCGTCCGACGACGACACGCCGGAAGCGTCCGTGATCCGCAAGAGCGAGTCCGAGCGCGTACGGCGGGTCATCGGCGATCTTTCCGACCCGATGCGGGAGGTGCTGGTGCTGCGGGAACTCGAGAGCCTGTCCTATCGGCAGATCGCCGAAATCATCGACGCGCCGATCGGCACCGTCATGTCCAGGCTCGCGCGGGCACGGGAGGAGTTCGGCAAAGCCTGGCTGGCCCTGGAAAAGAGCGGGGTGGCGCCATGAGCGATGAAAGCCATAGAGCCTGTCCCGAATGGAGCGACATGCTGCACGGTTTCGTCGACGGTGAGCTCGATTCGGTCCATTCGGCGCAATTCGAGGCGCATCTTGCCGGTTGCGCCTCCTGCAGCGCCGCGCTGGCAAGGGTGACTGCCATGCGGAAGGTCATCGGTGGAAACGGGGTCAAATGGCGCGCGCCGGAAGAAGTGCGTTCTCGGGTCCTAAGTAGCCTGTCCCTCGCGACTGCCGCCTCCGTGGATCCGGAGAAGGCGGCTGCGGCCGAAAACGGCATCTGGCCGCGGATCTTCGCGTTCATCCGGCAATGGAGCCTTGTGCCGTCGCTTGCTGCGCTGGCCGCAAGTCTCTTCCTGTTCGTCAATCTGCCGCGTGGGATAGATATCCAAGATCAGATCGTCGCCAGCCATGTCCGCTCGCTGCTTGCCGATCACCTGGCTGATGTGCAGACCTCGGATCGACACACCGTCAAGCCCTGGTTCAACGGCAAGATCGACTTCTCTCCGCCAGTCGTCGATCTCGCGGCCCAGGGGTTTCCCCTGATCGGGGGCAGGGTCGACTACGTTGGCGGACGGGTCGTCGCGGCTCTGATCTATCGGCTCCGCGGACACGTGATTAATCTCTTTATATGGCCGGGTACGTCGACGGCACCGGGCAGCGCGGAACGCGAGGGATACAATATTAGTCGATGGTCGAGCGGCGGACTGGTGTTCTGGGCGATAACCGATGCCAGCGCCGAAGATCTTGCCGCATTCCGCAAGAATTTTATAGCGCAGGCCGGCTTGGCGCCCGAGGAAGAGCGTCCTTGAAACGAAAGCGCCGGCGGGAACAATCCGGCCGGCGCGATAACATGATGCTTCCTTGCAGGTCTCAGGCCGAAAGCTTGGCCAGAACCTCTTCGTCGACTTCGAAATTCGAGTAGACGTTCTGGACATCGTCATCGTCTTCCAGGCTGTCGATCAGCTTCAGCAGCGACTGGGCACGTTCTTCGTCGACGGGCACGTTGTTCTGGGCGCGCCAGACGGCCTTGACGGTTTCGGCTTCGCCGAGCGAGGTCTCGAGGGCCTTGGCGACTTCGCCAAGAGACTCAAAGGCGCAGGTGATGTAGTGGCCTTCTCCGTCGGTCTCGACGTCGTCGGCGCCGGCTTCGATCGCCGCTTCCATCATCTTGTCGGCATCGCCAGCGGACAGCTTGTAGGTGATCTCGCCAACGTGGTCGAAGGAGAAGGATACCGAGCCCGTTTCGCCAAGTGCGCCGCCGGCCTTCGTAAAGATCGAGCGGACGTTGGAGGCAGTGCGGTTGCGGTTGTCGGTCAGGGCTTCGACGATGATCGCCGTGCCGCCCGGGCCGTAACCTTCGTAACGGACTTCATCGTAGTTCTCGGCGTCGGCGCCAGCAGCCTTCTTGATGGCGCGGTCGATGTTATCCTTCGGCATGGACTGCGCCTTGGCGTTCTGGATTGCCAGACGCAGGCGGGCGTTCATCGCAGGGTCGGGCAGACCGGCCTTGGCCGCAACCGTGATTTCACGTGCGAGCTTGGAGAACATTTTCGATCGCACGGCATCCTGACGGCCCTTGCGATGCATGATGTTTTTAAACTGTGAATGGCCAGCCATGGCACCCCTGTTCACGTCGTATTGTTAGGAATGGGCCGCCTTATAAGAGCGAAATTGGCCGCATTCAAGGGAAAACGGCTCTGTCGCGCCGGTCGCCCGTGTATCCGGAATGGCGGAACAAACCCCAGGAAGTTGACGTTTCACCCACGGACCCTCGAAATGGAAGGAAGTGCTATGGCTAGTTTCAACGAGGCGCGAGAACACCCGGCACGCCAGCTCTGGGACCAGGTGAACGACATTCATGCCGGTATGCTCGGCGTGGACGGGGCCGACATGCACATGCAGCCGATGGCGCCGAACGCCGATCCGAAGACCAACACGATCTGGTTCTATACGAAATCCGATGCGGCGATCGTACGTGCGATCAAGCCGGGGACTCGGGCGCATTTCTGCGTGGTCGGCAAGGATCACGACTACCATGCCTGCCTTGCCGGCAAGATCGAGGTGCGGCCCGACCAGTCAAAGGTAGACGAGTATTGGAACTCGCTCGTCGCCGCCTGGTATGACGACGGCAAGAAGGATCCGAAGCTCACGATGCTCGCCATGCATGTCGACGACGCCGAGATCTGGGTTTCGACAGGCAATAAGCTGAAGTTCGGCTGGGAGATCGCCAAGGCCAACCTCGACGATGACAAGATGCCCGATGTCGGCATCAGGCAGCACTTGCAGTTCGCCTGAGGAGAATAGGCCCGGTGCAGTCCGGGTCTTTTACTGCATGCCCTTCGCGACATAGATCAGCGGCTTTTTCGGCAAGGCGCGCAGCGAGACGGAGATCGTGTTCGTCGGCGCGTAGCTGATGTCGAAATCGGGTCCGAACATCGACAGGAAGCTTTGCAGTGGGCGCGGCTGATGCATCGGCAGGATCAGCGAGGCGCGCAGGCGCTTGATGACGCGGCTCATGCTGTCGGAACCCATCGTCAGCCCACCATCCACCGGCACCATCACGACATCCAGCCGGCCGATGTCCGTGTAGTGGGCCTCCGTCAGTTCGTAATGCAGATGGCCGAGATGACCGATGCAGAGACCGGCAACCTCGAAGATGAAGATCGAGTTCCCATCTTCCTGCGGCGCGCCGAAGCCGCCCCTGATATCGGTTGTGACGTTGCGGATGTAGGTGTCTCCGACCACGAGGTTGATCTTGGCCTTTTCGCCCGGGACGTCGCTCCATCCATGCAGTACATATTTGATGGCCGGGTCGGTCACCAGAGTATAGTGCGAGGAATGGGCGCGGTTCATGGTGACGACCATTGGCGCCTGTGGCGGCGAGTACCAGCCGCTGTAATCGGTCGCGATCGTTACGCCGCCTGGCGTTTCAATGAGGAAGGTGGAGTGCCCGATGTAGGTCAGCGCAACCGATTGGTCGGTGGCGCCGGCACCGATGATCGGTGACGGGCCTGTGAAGCTGGCAAAGGTCGCTTGCGGGATCGATTGGGCGATGGCCTGGCACTGGCTGACGTTTCGCTGTTCCTCCTGAGCGGCGGCGGCTTCCGCGGCAACCAGGACCATCAGGCAGGCGATTGCGAAAACAAGAAAACGCGGCTTCATGCCACTTCCTCCAGCGCTCTCACGGATAGGCTCGGGAGGATGCGGCAAGGCGCAGCAGCGGTCCAGTTGAAATCCGGAGTCGCTTCTCACGTTTGCGTCATGGCGGGAAAGGCTCTAGCGCCAGAACTCCGGAATAGTCTCGGCAAGCCGGGGACCGAGACGCAGCGGAGCGATCTTTTCAGCCAGGCCGGTCGCATCGGAGATCTCAACGCCGACACCGCAGATGGTGGCAGGGCCGGTCGCTGCTTCCATGCGGCCCTTCGGCATCTTGGAGATGAACCGGTTCAGCGGCTCCTCCTTATCCATGCCGAGCGAGGAGTCGTAGTCGCCGCACATGCCGGCATCCGACATGTAGGCGGTACCACCGTTCAGGATCTGGTGGTCGGCGGTCGGCACATGTGTGTGGGTGCCGACGACGAAGCTGGCGCGGCCGTCGACGAAATGACCGAAGCACTGCTTCTCGCTTGTCGCTTCGGCATGGAAGTCGAAGATGATCGCATCGGCCTGTTCCTTGAGCGGGCAGGCATCGAGGATCGCTTCTGCAGACTTGAAGGGATCGTCGAGTTCGGGATGCATGAAGACGCGACCCATGACATTTGCGACCAGCACGCGTGCACCGTTGCGGGCGTAGAACAGCCCCGAGCCGCGGCCTGGCGTGCCCTGCGGATAGTTGGCCGGTCGCAGGAACTGGTCGTGACGCCCGGCAAATGCGACCGCTTCCTTCTGATCCCAGACGTGGTTGCCCGTCGTGACGACATCGGCGCCGGCGTTTATCGTCTCGAGGAAGATATCCTCGGTGATGCCAAAACCGCCGGCGGCGTTCTCGCCGTTGACGACGACGAAATCGAGCTTCAGGTCAGAAATGAGGCCGGGGAGGCGGTTCCAGACGGCGGTGCGTCCGGTCTTACCCACCATGTCACCCAGAAAAAGCAGTCGCATTGCTATCCAATCCAAGAGGCAAAAAAGCGCAGCCCGCTTTCCGTCAGAAGGGCGTCCAGGCTGACATCGTGCGGCTCGTCGGGCACATGTGCCACTTCCTGGCAGTCGAATGCAATGCCGATCAGCTTGGGATGCAGGCCTTTTTGCCGCAAACGGTCGATGGCGCGGTCATAATAGCCGGCACCGTAACCGATGCGGTGGCCGCGATTGTCGAAAGCGGAGAGGGGAACCAGCATGATTTCGGGATCGAGCACGGCGGCGTCCGCCGGCGGTCCCGAGGTGCCGAAGCCTGTGGTGACCAAAGGGACACCGCGCACGAGTTCGCGAAACACGATTGTCTGCTTGTCGAGGATGGCGGGCACGCAAAGCCGTGCTCCGCGCGCCTGGAACCGCGCCAGAAGCGGCCGGATGTCGGCCTCCGAGCGGATCGGCAGGAAGCCGGAAACAACGGTGCCGGGATCGAACGCGACGGCCTCGCCGGCATGCTCGGCCATGGCCAGGCTCATCTCGATGCGGGTGGCTTCCGGGATGGCGTCGCGCAGAGCGAGCCGGCCGGCACGCATTTCGGCTTTCAGTTCTTTCGGGGTCATACGGTCCATCGCGCTGTTTTCAGCAGACGATAAAGGTCTTGCTGATCATTTCAACGGGACAATGCGACCTTTGACCACCCACCGGAGCCAACCAGGTCAAATCGTGATGCTGGCCGGTACGGTTGAGGCGTCGGCCTGTGCCTCAAACGCATAGGCGTTCGCGCCTGGTGCCTGCTGACCAGTCCTTGCGCGCAGTTCGCGCATGGCCTTGTCCATCAACTGCCGGACCTCCTGCAGGACGGCCTTGAACTCTTCCATCGTCTTGCGATCCTCGGCGGAGATGCCTACGGACGCCTGCTGTCCGTCTTCGACGATGCTCTTGTAGGCGTTGCGCGCAGCCGTTGCGCCGTCGGGTTCGTCTGCCTCGGTTGCGCTCGTGTCGGTGCTATCCGAAGACGTCGTTGCATCTGCGGCGGATGCGTGAGCTGTGGCGTCTGCCGAGGCTGCTCCGGTATCTTCAGTTGCGACAGAGGCATCGGCTGTGGAAGCAATGTTTGTGGCGCTGGCCGCAACAGCCGAGGCAAATTCCGCAGCAGCGGCGCTGATCTTGTGAGCGAGTTCGGCAGCAAGCCGGGCGACGACCTCCGGCGGGTAGCCGCCGCTCTTCAGCATTTCGAGTTGCTGCTTGGCTTCCTCAAGCTTGCGCGCCGCTCTGGCCTTCGCCGCTTCGGCCGAGGTGGCCATGCTCTCGCGCAGGCTTTCCTGTGCCTTTGCCGCATTCTGCAATATCTTCAGGCGCGCGCTGGTGCTGTCGGCCGATATATTGAGATTGTCGGCGGAATAGGTGTTGCGCAGGATGTTGAGCGCTGATGCGGAACCGACTTGCATACTATCCTCCGGATTGCACTATCCGGTGCAGTCTGCAACTTCAGGCTTGAGTGGGCCTGTGCCACCTATGCAAGCGTAGCGAGCGCATGGATCGTTTCATTGAACAGCGGCATGCCGCCCGGCGACCAACCGAGAGCACGGATCTTCGCCGTGTCCATCGGCGTAAGCTGCGCCTTGTCGGCGGGAAGCGGGAGCCTGTTCACGCAATCGCGCTCCCAGCGAATGTGTTCCAGGATGTCCCAGGTATCCAGCGTGACATCGGAGACGTTGAAGGTCTCGCCGGAGATACGCGCGGCGTCCGCTTCCAGCATGAGCCGTACGGCCTTGCCGACGTCTCTTCCGTGGACCTCGGTTCCGGCGCGTGATGGCAGGTGGCGGCCGGCTAGGTAATCTTCGATCAGTCTGTCCCATTTGTTCGGTCGGAGGTCGCCATAGACGCCGGTCAATCGGAGGCTGGCCGTTGTGAAGACGGGCGCCGCGAGGTGTGCGAGACTGCGCTCGGCATCAAGCTTGACCTGGCCGTAGAGGGTCTCGGGCTTGTCGGGCATGCCCTCTTTCAGTGTGGTTCCCGGTGCGTGCTCGCCGTAGGCGGCGCGGCTGGAAATGAAAACGCAGCGGCGCGTGCCGGCGCGTTTGGCTGCTTCGAAAAGCCGGACGCTGCCGTCGAGGTTGAAGCGCTTGAACGTCTCCGGGTCGTCGCCCTCGCCGCCGCGGTATTTGCCGGGCAGGTGGTGGAAGGCGGCGTGCACGAAGAAATAGGCGTCCTCGAAGGCTTCGATATGATCGTGCGCCGGATCGAGCGAGAGCGGGGCGAACTCGACCGGTCTCGAAAAGAAGCGGGGCAGGGGAGCGTGGCGGCCGCCGATGATCACGGTATAGCCGGCGGCGAGCAGTTCTTCGACGATATAGCGCCCGACGAGACCTGTTCCCCCCGATACCAATACCTTCATGCTGCCTCTTCCGGGTTCGCCATGGTCGATAGATCCGGCAGGTCATCGCCGGCATAGAATGCATGCCAAAGGTCGATCAGCGGCCGCAGTTTATCGACCTTCGGATGATTCGTCTCCCACGGCTTCTCATACTGGTAGTGCAGGACGGAAATGCTGTGCCAATCCCAAAGCTGGGGCATGGTAAACCAGACATATTGGAGCATGTTGAAATAGATCGGCAGGCCGTGCCAATCCGGGAAAAATTCCTGCAGGAAGGTCTGGTCCGTCCGCTTCCAGAACACTCCCGGCTGATCCAGTCGCTCCAGCATGCGTTGGAATGTGTCTTCAGACGGTTGCGCGACGAAGACGCCGGAGTTCAGCCGCTGGAAGTCCTCGAGGGATTCATAGACGTTCGGGGCGGCCGAAAACTCGGGATAGCGGAAGAGCTTGTCGATGTTGTGCAACACGATCGCATCGGCATCGATGAAGACGCAACTGGTGTATTCGGTCAGCTGCCAGAGGCGCAGCTTGCAGAAATTGTCGAGCGGCGAGTGAAACGCCGGCTTGCGTCCTTTCCTGAAGGGAGCCGCGGCGTGCAGATTGGATCGAGCATGACGCTCATTGAACTCGGCTGACAGCGGCAGATGCTCGACCGGCACCAGGCGGCAGTCGAGCTTTAGGAGTGGGTCGAGGCTGGCTTGGTCAACGCCCGCGGTATGGAGGACGACGATGACCGCTGGGGTAGCGGTTCGGCGCAAGGATGTTGCAAGCGCCTTGGCACCCTTGGCGTAATCGTCGTTGGTGACGAGAGTGACATAGGCGTGCTGGGGCTCACTCATGAAACGGACTTCAGCCTCTTGCCTTCCGGATCATGGTTAATCGTGGCGGCAATGTCCTTCGTCCAAGCGGAAACGGCAGGCACGCGCGACCGGTCAACGCGATAGGCAAATTTCTTGGCGACATCGACGATCTCGCTCAGAAGACCTGCCTGGAGGGTGATCGGATCGAGGCCGAGATGGCGAAATTTCTCGTTCTTGACGATGAGTTCGTTTTCCGGTGCTTCCTTGCGCGGGTTCGGTAGCCAGGCAATTTCGGCGCCGCTCATCTTTGCGATCATTTCCGCGAGATCGCGCACGCGATGCGTTTCGGTCATCTGGTTGAAGATTTCGACACGGGCTCCGCGGGCAGGCGGGTTGTTCAAGGCAAGCTCGATGCAGCGTACCGAGTCCTGGATATGGATGAAGGCGCGGGTTTGGCCACCGGTGCCATGGACGGTCAGGGGATAGCCGATCGCCGCCTGGATGAGGAAGCGGTTCAGCACGGTGCCGTAGTCGCCGTCATAGTCGAAGCGATTGACGAGTTGAGGGTGCCGGCGTGTCTGCTCGGTATGCGTTCCCCAAACGATTCCCTGGTGCAGGTGGGTTATGCGCAGGCGGTCGTTCTTGGCGTAGAAATGGAAAAGCAACTGATCCAGGCATTTGGTCATGTGATAGATCGAGCCGGGATTGGACGGATAGAGGATTTCCTGGCAGACGGTCTCGCCGCTCGCCGTCTCGATGCCAACGGGCAGATACCCCTCGGGGATCGCCGCCCCGACCGTCGAATAGCCGTAGACGCCCATCGTGCCGAGGTGGATGAGATGTGCGTCGAGCTGGAGTTCGACAAGCGCATTCAGGAGGTTATGGGTGGCGTTAACGTTGTTGTTGACGGTGTAGTTCTTGTGGCGGTCGCTCTTCATCGAGTAGGGGGCGGCACGCTGCTCGGCAAAGTGAATGACGGCATCCGGACGGTTCTCGGCGAGCCACTTCTTCAGGAGCTCGTAGTCCTTGGCGAGGTCGATCAGGTTGAAATGAATGCGCCGGCCAGTTTCGGCGTGCCAGATGCGCGTGCGCTCCTGGATCGAGTCCATCGGGGTCAGCGACTGGACCCCGAGTTCGGTGTCGATCCACCGCCGCGAAAGATTGTCGAGGATATGGATCTCATGCCCCGCGTCCGAAAGATGCAATGATGTCGGCCAGCCGATGAATCCGTCCCCGCCCATCACTGCAATCTTCATCGCGGTGTCTCCTGCTTGAATGTCTCTGTCAAAAATTACTTAGGAAGCGTGACAATTGTTCAATGCTTGCAAGGCGGAAAGTCTTCCGCCAAAGAGGGCGCGTGGCTTTGGAGAAAATTATGGCGGACAACGGTTTTTCGATTTCGGGTGAACTCACGGAAACGGGTCACCGGCTCCTGCAGCGGGTTTATTACGAGGACACGGATTTTTCCGGCCTCGTCTACCATGCCCGCTACCTGCACTTCCTCGAGCGCGGCCGCACAGATTACCTCCGGTGCCTCGGCGTCGAGCAACGAGAGCTTATCAATGCGGACGAGGAGGGGCTTGTCTTCGTCGTCCATCGCATGGAGATCGACTTCAAGCAGCCGGCACGGATGGATGACATCCTGACGGTGCTGACCCACACCGAAAGAGCAGGCGGCGCCAAGATGGTCCTCAATCAGGAAATCCGGCGCGGCGAAACGCTGCTGATCGCCGCCAAGGTGATCATCGCCGTCATTAACGCCAATGCGAGGCCCCGAAGACTGCCGGAGACACTTGCCGAGAAGTTTCTCGAAGGCAGCAAGCCGCTCCGCGGGCCGTGAGCCGTTGCCGCGCGCAGTGCGATCAACATCCTTTGCGTGCAGCGATTCGCCCGGGTTGATCGCGAACGCTGAAAAGACACGGGATTCCGGCCTTGCATAAACATGAGTTTTGTGTGAAGGAATTCGCGCGCTGGAAGATATGCGCTGTTGTGGTCATCGAGCTAGATCTGACCAAGTAATCCAAGGGATAAATCTTTCGCCGATAGTTTCGCTGTCATGATCCGGCGCTAACGAACTGTTAACCATAATAGTGTCTTACTCGGATTGTCAGAGTTTGTGCGGTGCACGCCTTCCTTTGACCAAATTTGACGGCAAGGAAGGCGGATAGGAGCTTGGAAGCTTGACCAGGGCTTTGGGCGGCGGCCGCCAGACACTTCTTGCGAGATCACTTTGTGCCGCCCGGTCAAGTGCCGGGCGTTTGGATTCGGGGATTTTGGATCAATGGAACAAGTAGGATTGGCAGCAGCAACGGCCGACGTCAGCCTCTGGTCGCTGTTTATGCAGGCAGGTCTCGTCGTCAAGCTGGTCATGCTCGGGCTCATCGCAGCCTCGGTCTGGACCTGGGCGATCGTCATCGACAAGTATCTGGCGTATGGTCGCGCACGGCGCCAGTTCGAGAAGTTCGAGCAGGTGTTCTGGTCGGGCCAGTCGCTGGAAGAGCTCTATCGCACGCTATCGGAGCGCAACAACACCGGCCTTGCCGCGATCTTCGTTGCGGCGATGCGCGAATGGAAGAAGTCGTTTGAGCGCGGTGCGCGCTCCCCGATCGGTCTGCAGATGCGTATCGACCGCGCCATGGACGTTACGCTGGCGCGTGAATCCGAATTTCTCTCCGCCCGTCTCGGCTCGCTGGCAACGATCGGTTCGGCCGGCCCGTTCATCGGCCTCTTCGGTACGGTCGTCGGTATCATGACCTCGTTCCAGGCAATCGCCGGCTCGAAGTCGACGAACCTCGCGGTCGTTGCTCCCGGTATCGCCGAAGCGCTGCTTGCAACCGCAATTGGCCTTGTTGCCGCTATCCCGGCCGTTATCGCCTACAACAAGTTCACTGCCGACGCCGGCAAGCTTTCGGGCCGTATGGAAGGCTTCGCGGATGAATTCTCCGCCATCCTTTCGCGCCAGATCGACGAAAAACTGCAGCCGCGCCAGGCCGCGCAGTAATCGACGGGAACGGAGTCAACGATATGGGTATGGGTGCTCCAAGCGGTGGCGGTAGCGGCGGTGGTCGCGGTGGTCGTCGTCGCGGTGGCCACAGAGGTGGTGCCATCTCCGAAATCAACGTGACGCCGCTCGTCGACGTCATGCTGGTGCTTTTGATCATCTTCATGGTGGCAGCACCGATGATGACGGTCGGCGTGCCCGTCGACTTGCCGGAAACACAGGCCAAGGCGCTGAATTCCGAAACGCAGCCGATCACGATCTCGGTGAAGAACGACGGCCAGGTGTTCCTGCAGGAAACACCGATCCCGGTCGAAGAGATTGCCGCGAAGCTCGAGGCGATCGCAACGACGGGCTACAATGAACGCATCTTCGTTCGCGGCGACGCGACCGCGCCCTATGGCGTGATCGCCGACGTCATGGCTCGCATCCAGGGTGCTGGCTACAAGAACATCGGCCTCGTGACGCAGCAGAAGAAGGACCAATAGCGAACGCTATGAAGGCCAGTATCGTCACATCTGCGGCTCTGCACTGTGCACTGCTTGCCTGGGCGCTGATCTCGATCGGCTCCCCGGAGCAGTTCAAGGTCGAGGATTTCGAGGCGATGCCCGTCGACCTCGTGCCCGTCGAAGAAATGACGCAGATGCAGCAGGGCGACAAGACGGCCAAGCCGAGTGAAAAGCCGGCGCCGAAGCCGACGGCCAAGCCGACCAATGTCGAAAACGCCGAGAACATGGGCGAGAACAAGGTCGACCTCAAGGCGCCGCCGGTCCCGAACGCCAAGCCCAGCAATAACGAGAGCGCTGCTGCCCCTAAGGCCGTCGAAAAGCCTCTTCCTCAGAATGATCCCGTCCCCAACGAGGTGAAGGAGATAATGAAGGAGGAGACGGACGTCGAGCCGAAGCAGGTCGCGTCCATTACGCCGCCGAAGCCGGAAATCACCCCGCCGACGCCGCCAAAGCCAGAGGAAACGCCACAGGAACAGCCGGAGCCACCGAAGCCGGACGCCGAGGCGCTGCCGGACAAGGTTCCGACTCCGGTCGTGAAGCCGCAAGCCAAGCCGCCGGAACAGAAGCCGGCCGAAAAGCCCCCGGAGAAAAAGACCGAGGATCAGGCGAAGGCGGACGAAAAGCCGACGGACAAGAAGAAGGCCGACAAGAAGCAGGAGAAAGCGAAGTCCGCCTCCTCTAAGCAGAGCGACTTCAACGCCGACGATATCGCGGCGCTGCTGAACAAGCAGGACCCGTCGAATGGCGGAGCCAAAAGTTCGACCGAGGTTGCTTCGCTCGGTGCCAAGAAGGCCACCGGTGGCTCCAAGCTCTCGATGAGCGAGATGGATGCGCTGCGTAGTGCGATCGCCGGCAACTGGTCGGTTATCCCGGGGATGGAAGGTGCTAGCGACGTTCGCATCAAGGTCCACATGAAGCTGGACCCTGACGGTAACATCATCGGCTCACCCGAGGTCGAAGCGGTTGGCGGCACCAACGAGGCGACGCGCATGGCGTTGGCAAGCGGTGCCAAGCGTGCCGTGATGAAGTCGTCGCCCTTCACCAATCTCCCGAAAGACAAATATGACGCCTGGGGCGAAGTTATCGTCAACTTCGATCCCAGCGATCTAGCACTTTAAAATGCTGAAAGGCTTGTCCTCCATGACCAAGTGTTCCCTCATTCGCGCCTTGATGGTCGCCGTCGGCATGATAACCACTGCGGTTGTCGCCACGCCGGCCAACGCGCTTGTCGAAATCAACATCAACAAGGGCAATGTCGAGCCACTGCCGATCGCGATCACCGATTTCCTGCAAGGCGACATGGGCGCCCAGGTGTCGCAAGTGGTTGCCGCCGACCTTCAGCGCTCCGGCCTCTTTGCGCCGATCAACAAGAACGCCTTCATCGAGAAGATCTCCAACCCGGATGCCGCTCCGCGCTTCGAAGATTGGAAGGTCATCAATGCGCAGGCCCTCGTTACCGGTCGCGTGACGCAGGAAAGCGACGGGCGCCTGCGCGCCGAGTTCCGCCTTTGGGATACATTTGCCGGCACGCAGATGACGGGCCAGCAGTTCTACACCCAGCCTGAGAACTGGCGTCGCGTTGCCCATATTATCGCCGATGCGATCTACAAGCAGATCACCGGCGAAGAGGGCTACTTCGATACGCGCGTCGTCTTCGTATCCGAGTCCGGCACGAAGCAGGAGCGCAAGCGCCAGCTCGCCATCATGGACCAGGACGGCTACAACGTGCGCATGCTGACGAACGGCAGCGATCTCGTGCTGACGCCGCGCTTCTCGCCGAACCGCCAGGAAGTCACCTACATGTCCTTCGCCAACCAGCAGCCGCGGGTTTACCTGCTGCAACTGGAAACTGGACAGCGCGAAGTGGTCGGCAACTTTCCGGGCATGACCTTCTCGCCGCGCTTCTCGCCTGACGGACAGAAAGTCGTCATGAGCCTTCAGCAGGAAGGCAACGCAAACATCTACACGATGGACCTGCGTTCGCGCACCACGACGCGCCTGACGTCCACTGCTGCGATCGATACCTCGCCGTCCTATTCGCCTGATGGCAACCGCATCGTCTTCGAAAGCGACCGTGGCGGCCACCAGCAGATCTACGTGATGAATGCCGATGGCTCCGGCCAAACCCGTATCTCCTTCGGAGACGGCAACTACTCGACGCCGGTCTGGTCTCCGCGCGGCGATCTGATCGCCTTCACCAAGCAGTCGGGCGGCAAGTTCTCGATCGGCGTCATGAAGCCTGATGGTTCGGGTGAACGCATCCTGACGACGGGCTTCCACAACGAAGGCCCGACCTGGGCGCCGAACGGCCGCGTTATCATGTTCTTCCGCCAGGCAGCTGGTGCCGGCGGTCCGCAGCTCTACTCGATCGATCTGACGGGCTACAACGAGCAGCTCATCAAGACGCCGAACTTCGCTTCGGACCCGGCCTGGTCGCCGCTTCTCGAGTAGGAAAGCCTGTGGATGTGCCTTTTTGTCGCCGCAAAAATCCCTGATTGGGGCGACTGAGGGACAAATCAACCATCTGTTAACCATAATTCTTGAATGCCGATTAACCCAACGAGGTTACAGTCCGGCAACCTTAATCAAGTCGCAAGGAGACCGGCCATGAGCCGAATTCACACCCCGGCAATGAGCCGCATGCAGAATTTCGCCCGTAACCCCGTCATGATCGCGCTTGTCGCCGGTCTTGCCTTGGCCGGTTGCGCCAACAAGAAGAACATGGCGAACAGCGCTGGTGACCTGGGCCTCGGTGCCGGCGCCGCAACGCCCGGTTCTGCACAGGACTTCACCGTCAACGTCGGCGATCGTATCTTCTTCGACACCGACTCCACCTCGATCCGCGCGGACGCTTCCCAGACCCTCGACCGCCAGGCTCAGTGGCTTGCCCGCTATCCGAAGTACGCGATCACCATCGAAGGCCACGCCGACGAACGCGGCACGCGCGAATACAACCTTGCTCTCGGCGCTCGCCGTGCAGCGGCCACCAAGGATTACCTTGCTTCGCGCGGCGTTCCGGCACAGCGCATGAAGACGATCTCCTACGGCAAGGAACGCCCGGTTGCCGTCTGCGACGATATTTCCTGCTGGTCGCAGAACCGCCGGGCCGTTACAGTTCTCGGTGGCGCCGGCATGTAATTGCTGGGAAATATTACAATTTCGAAAGGCGGCTCCAACGCGGGCCGCCTTTTCTTTTTGAACACACTTTGGCCAGTTTCCGTTGCTTTTTGAAAGCAATTGGAAAAATCTCCTGTTCGTGCCAATGGGTGCGAAGAATCACAGGGACAGGACAAACCATATGAAGAAATTTGTCGTTGCGGGCATGCTGTGCCTCGCGGCCGTGGCCGGGGCGGGCCAATCGGCGAATGCGACGTCGCTTTTCGGGTGGCAGATCGGCGGCAAGGCTGCCAATCGGCAACCGCAGGCACCGGTTGTAAACGTGCAGGCGGGCGGCCCTGAGGTTCGCATCCAGCAGCTGGAAGAACAGCTGCGCCAGCTGAACGGCCGCATCGAAGAGATGAGCTTCCAGCTCCTGCAGATGCAGGAAACGATCCGCAAGGCGCAGGAAGACAACGAATTCCGCTTCCAGGAGCTGGAAAAGGGCGGCGGCAGTAGTGCCGGCAGCAGCTCCAAGACGATGAAAAAGAGCGAAGCCGATGTGCCTCCTCCGGCGCAGGGCCGGAGCGGTGGTGACGATGTCGCCCGCGTAATCCAAGCACCGCAGGGAGCCGAAACGGCTCCCTCGACCGACGTTCCGGCAAATGATGGTCTCGGCCAGCCGCCGAAGCAGCTCGGTTCGATGCAGTTCGACCAGAGCGGCAATCCGGTCGGAGGCTCGGTCAACGAGAATGCCACGGTCGGATCCGGCCCGGTTCCTGGCGTCGATTCCGGCCGTTCGTCGCAGACGGCCTCGCTCGGCAGCGAAGCCGACCAGTACAAGGCCGCCTACGGCCACGTGCTTTCCGGGGACTATTCGACGGCCGAGCAGGAGTTCACCCAGTACATCGCTCAATACCCGAGCAGCGCACGCGCGGCGGATGCCAATTTCTGGCTTGGCGAAGCGCTCTACTCGCAGGGCAAGTACAATGAGGCCGCCAAGACGTTCCTCGATGCTCACAAGAAGTATGGCAGCTCCGAAAAGGCGCCGGAAATGCTTCTCAAGCTGGGCATGTCGCTTGCGGCGCTCGACAATACGGAAACCGCATGCGCCACGCTGCGGGAAGTCTCGAAGCGTTACCCCAAGGCTTCGCGTGCCGTGATAACCAAGGTTGCCAGCGAGCAAAAGCGTCTCGCCTGCTAGGGCCTTCCGGTTTTGCGCCCGGATGGCCCCCTTCTACCTGAGACGGCAGCGCGCCGTTTCCTTGACTCGCTGATCGGGCCCTCGCGCATCCTTGTTGCGACTTCGGGCGGAAGCGATTCAACAGGCCTGCTTTTGGCTCTTGTCGAAGCGAGCAAGGCTGTACCCAACTCGAAAATCTCTCTTTGCGCTGTTACAGTGGATCATGCACTGCGGACAGAATCGGCCGAAGAGGCGCGCCAGGTTGCTGCCCTCTGCGGGTCGCTCGATATCCCGCACGTCGTTAAAGTCTGGCAGGGCGAAAAGCCCAAGGCCGGCCTCATGGCGGCTGCGCGCGACGCCCGCTACGCGCTGCTTGCCGAAGCCGCCGAGAACTTCAACGCCGACATCGTTGTAACCGCGCATACGGCAGACGATCAGCGCGAGACGCTCGCCATGCGGTGGGAGCGCTCAGAACAGCCAAGCACCGGCATCGCCGATCTCGTGCTCTTTGATCGCCGTATTTGGGTTGCCCGACCGCTGCTTAGCTGTCGGCGAGAGGCGATCCGCGAATATCTTCGCACAAGACATGTCGGCTGGATCGACGACCCAAGCAATGATGACCCGAACTATGAACGTGTGCGGATGCGATCCCGCCTCGCCGAAGAGGCGGATGCCGTCCCGGATGCGGGCGAGGCCGGTGACTTGCGCACGAGCGTCGCCGCTTCGGCGGCTAGATGGCTGGATCAGCATTTCGTTCTGCATTCTCCCTTGGTCGGCCAGGTACTCCCGGCCGGACTCACCGCGGAGAGGGGCATTCTTGATTATGCCATTGCGCGCCTTGCTGCGGTTTTCGGCGGGCAGGCGTTCCCGCTCGGACGCAAGCAGACGGACGATGTTCTGGCGCTTATCAAAAGCGATCAGCCAAATCGGATGACCGCGGGCAGGGTAGTGTTTGACCTTCGGCGCGACGGGCTTTTTCTCGTTCGTGAAAACCGTGGGATCCTGCCGTTGACGCTTGCGCCGGGCGCGCGCGGCGTCTGGGACAGGCGGTTCCTCGTTGAAAATGCAGCCCCGACGGATATCGGCGTCGTTGCCGGCGGAGCTGAGATGCAGAGCGACCGGCTACCGAGGGGCGTGCTCAGGCAGGCCCGGTCAGCGGCGCCATGCGTCGTCGACGCTGCTGGGTCCGAAGTTCCCTCTCGTGTTGCCGAGAAAGTCAGGATCAGTCCCTATTTCTCGCCGTTCGACCGTTTTTTGACACGATTTGACTTCATCTTTGCCGACAGGCTTGCGGCTGCCTTTGGAACGCGCCCCTATCCAAAACCGCCATTAGGTCTTATTGACGGAAAATCTATCTAACAGTCCAGTTTTCCTTGGCATTCACCCAAGGCAATCCTATGTTAGAGACCAAATAAGACGGTCGCCATGAGGTGGCTGTTCCAGTGCTGGGGAGTTCGATGAACCCTAACTTACGTAATTTCGCCTTGTGGGCAATCATTGCGCTTCTGCTGATTGCCCTGTTCAGCATGTTCCAGACGTCGCCGGCGCAGACCAGCTCCCGCGAGATCCCTTACTCGCAGTTCCTGCGGGAAGTGGATGCGGGCCGCGTCAAGGAAGTCGTCGTCACGGGCAACCGCGTCACCGGCACCTATGTTGAAAACGGCACCACCTTCCAGACCTATACGCCTGTTGTTGACGGCAGCCTGCTCGATCGCCTCCAGCAGAAGAACGTCCTCGTTTCGGCGCGCCCGGAGACCGATGGCTCTTCGGGCTTCCTGAGCTATATCGGTACGCTGTTGCCGATGCTGTTGATACTGGGCGTCTGGCTCTTCTTCATGCGGCAGATGCAGGGGGGCTCACGCGGTGCGATGGGCTTCGGCAAATCCAAGGCCAAGCTTCTGACCGAAGCTCATGGCCGGGTGACCTTCGATGACGTCGCAGGCGTCGACGAGGCCAAGCAAGACCTTGAGGAAATTGTCGAATTCCTGCGTGATCCGCAGAAATTCCAGCGCCTCGGCGGCAAAATTCCGCGTGGCGTTCTGTTGGTTGGCCCTCCGGGCACCGGCAAGACGCTGCTCGCCCGCTCTGTTGCAGGCGAGGCCAATGTGCCGTTCTTCACGATCTCGGGCTCCGACTTCGTCGAAATGTTCGTCGGCGTCGGCGCAAGCCGTGTCCGCGACATGTTCGAACAGGCCAAGAAGAATGCGCCCTGCATCATCTTCATCGACGAAATCGACGCTGTCGGTCGCCATCGCGGCGCCGGTCTCGGCGGCGGTAACGATGAACGTGAGCAGACGCTGAACCAGTTGCTGGTCGAGATGGATGGCTTCGAAGCAAACGAGGGCATCATCCTGATCGCGGCGACGAACCGCCCTGATGTTCTCGATCCCGCACTTCTGCGTCCGGGCCGCTTCGACCGTCAAGTGGTCGTGCCGAACCCCGACATCGTCGGTCGCGAGCGTATCCTGAAGGTTCATGCCCGCAACGTTCCGCTGGCACCGAACGTCGATCTCAAGGTTCTGGCTCGCGGTACGCCCGGCTTCTCCGGCGCGGATCTGATGAACCTCGTTAACGAAGCTGCCTTGATGGCTGCGCGCCGCAACAAGCGCGTCGTGACCATGCAGGAATTCGAGGACGCCAAGGACAAGATCATGATGGGCGCCGAGCGCCGCTCTTCGGCGATGACCGAGGCTGAAAAGAAGCTCACGGCCTATCACGAAGCCGGTCATGCGATCACCGCACTCAATGTGGCGGTCGCCGATCCGCTGCACAAGGCAACCATCATCCCCCGGGGCCGTGCGCTTGGCATGGTCATGCAGCTCCCCGAGGGCGACCGCTACTCGATGAGCTACAAGTGGATGGTCTCGCGCCTCTGCATCATGATGGGCGGCCGCGTTGCTGAGGAACTGACTTTCGGCAAGGAGAACATCACATCGGGTGCATCCTCAGACATCGAGCAAGCCACCAAGCTTGCTCGTGCGATGGTCACCCAATGGGGCTTCTCCGACGAGCTCGGCCAGGTGGCCTACGGCGAGAACCAGCAGGAGGTCTTCCTCGGCCACTCTGTTTCGCAGTCGAAGAACGTCTCCGAGGCCACCGCCCAGAAGATCGACAACGAAGTTCGCCGCCTGATCGACGAGGCCTATACCCAGGCCCGCGATATCCTCACCGACAAGCATGACGAGTTCGTCGCGCTGGCCGAAGGATTGCTCGAATACGAGACGTTGACGGGCGAGGAAATCAAGGCGCTGATTCGCGGCGAAAAGCCTTCGCGCGATCTCGGCGACGACGCGCCGCCCAGCCGCGGCTCGGCCGTTCCGAAGACCGGTAGCCGACCGGTGGCTAAGGGTGACGAGCCTGAAGCCGGCCTAGAGCCGCAGCCGCATTGATTTATCTTGAGAATGCCTGAAAGGCCGGGGTCTAGTCTGGACTCCGGCCTTTCGCGTCGGTAACGCGATGTAATGGGTTTTCTCGCGAATTTACGTGATGGTGACAGCGATTTATGTCATGCCGGTGACATAGGGAGGCTTCACTCGAAGCTCTTGTAACGACATTCGCCCGTGGCGACGTGATTTTTGCAAGTAATAATGCGCAGCCTGAAGGCGCGCTAAGGCACAGGGGTGCATATGAAAAGACGCTATTTCGGTACAGACGGTATTCGCGGTCAATCCAATGTGTTCCCAATGACACCCGACCTTGCGATGCGGGTCGGGATTGCAGTCGGAACGATCTTTCGCCGAGGCAACCACCGTCATCGCGTTGTCATAGGCAAGGACACCCGCCTTTCTGGTTATATGCTCGAAAACGCGATGGTCGCAGGCTTCACTGCTGCGGGCGTCGATGCCTTTGTTCTCGGTCCTATCCCGACGCCAGCCGTGGCGATGCTGACGCGGTCCTTGCGCGCCGACATCGGCGTCATGATCTCGGCGTCCCACAATCCCTACCAGGACAACGGCATCAAGCTATTCGGGCCAGATGGCTATAAGCTGTCGGACGATCTGGAATCGCAGATCGAGGATCTGCTTGAAAAGGATCTCTCGACGCAGCTTGCCAAAGCCGACGACATCGGCCGCGCCAAGCGTGTTGACGGCGTGCACGACCGCTATATCGAGCATGCCAAGCGCACGCTGCCGCGTGACGTCACGCTACAAGGCTTAAGGATCGCGATCGACTGCGCAAACGGAGCCGCCTACAAGGTGGCGCCCGCTGTTCTCTGGGAACTCGGCGCCGACGTCGTGACCATCGGCAACGAGCCGAACGGCACGAACATCAATCTCAATTGCGGCTCGACCAGCCCGGTTGCTCTGCAGAAGAAGGTCGATGAAGTCCGTGCCGATATCGGCATTGCGCTCGACGGCGACGCCGATCGCGTGATCATCATCGATGAGAACGGCGCTGTTGTCGACGGCGACCAGCTGATGGCTGTCATTGCCGAGAGCTTTGCCGAAAGCCAGCAGCTTCGCGGCGGCGGTATCGTTGCGACGGTGATGTCGAATCTCGGGCTGGAGCGCTTCCTCGAGGATAAGGGCCTCGGCCTCGTACGCACGATGGTCGGTGACCGCTATGTCGTCGAGCACATGCGCCAGCACAACTACAACGTCGGTGGCGAGCAGTCCGGTCACATCGTGCTGTCGGACTACGGTACGACGGGCGACGGTCTAGTGGCCGCATTGCAGATCCTTGCTGCGGTCAAGCGGACCGGCAAGACGGTGAGCGAAGTTTGCCGCCGCTTCGAGCCAGTGCCGCAGCTCCTTCGCAATGTGCGCATTTCCGGCGGCAAGCCGCTTGAAGACGCCCGTGTGCGGAAGGCAATCGCCGATGCAGAAGCCGAGCTCGGTCATAGCGGCCGCCTTGTTATCCGCCCGTCCGGCACCGAACCGCTGATCCGGGTCATGGCTGAAGGCGATGACCGCGGCCAGATCGAACGCATCGTCAATGATCTGGTTGGTATAATCGGTGGTGCGCGCGACGCCGCGTGACGTCCGTATTTGTGAACATGGCGGGCATTGTTTCGGCGTCCGGCCATGTGCGCAAGATCATGCTAAAGATTTTCTGAATTTAATCTGACATTAACTCTAATTTGTAAGACTCCGGGATGAATAAAAGCCGGGCGTGGTCGAATGACGCACGCCCGGGCATCGATTGTTTCTGGAGCATACTATGAAGAGATTTTTGATTGCCCTGGCTGCGGCGTTGACGGCAGGTGGCCCGGTTCTCGCTGCCGATCTTTATGTCGATCCGGCTCCTCCGCCCCCTCCCGCCTTCGGCGGATGGTACCTGCGCGGGGACTTGGGCATGACTAACCAGCGTCTTGGCAGTATGCAGCACGAATTGTTTGACGACGTGGAACTCCACGAATTTCCGGATGAGGGCTCATTTGACAGTGGCCTGCTCGGTGGGTTGGGCGTCGGTTATCAATTTAACCAGTGGCTCCGCGGCGATGCGATCGTTCAGTATCGCGGCAAGACCGATTTTTCCGCGCTCGATCGTTACG
Organism: Rhizobium sp. RHZ02; assembly: GCF_014851575.1. Lineage (NCBI taxonomy): Bacteria > Pseudomonadati > Pseudomonadota > Alphaproteobacteria > Hyphomicrobiales > Rhizobiaceae > Rhizobium > Rhizobium sp. RHZ02. Next base: position 23,223 of record NZ_JACUZX010000028.1, on the reverse strand, counting down.
GTCATACCGATGCGACGGGACCCGTCTGGGATGGTACGAATGACTACGATGCTGCCAAATCGGAATGGCTGTTGATGGCGAATGCCTATGTCGACATCGGCACATGGGAAGGCATTACGCCTTATGTCGGCGCCGGCATCGGTGCCTCACGCAACACGATCTCTCGGTTCAGGGATGTCAACGTCCCGACCCAAGGCGTTGCTTATGGTGACAGTGAATCCACTTGGAACTTTGCTTGGGCGCTCCATGCCGGTATCGGCTATCAAGTGACAGATCGCCTCACCGTCGATTTTGGCTATAGCTACGTCGATCTTGGCGACGCAAAAACCGGCCCGCTCCGTTCCTACGACAACACGGTGAACACCGGCCCGATGCACTTCGACAACATTACCTCGCACGATTTCAAACTCGGCCTGCGCTATTCGCTGCAATAGCCGACACCCCATTGTTGCGAGCGCTTCGACTTCACGGCCGCCGTCAGGGCCGCCTTTTTCGTTTCTCCCCGTCCCCGATCGAAGTTAACAAACATAGTTAACCGCGCGTTAGCATCTGGTTGGAATAATGCCCGGATGGTCAGTCATGCGGGCATTTCTCTGCCCGGTCGGGAATTGCAATGAAATCGTCCACCATCATCCGCGCCACGGCGGCAAGCTTCGCTCTGTTCGGCGGTCCGGCGATGGCGGAGGAACCCCCGATTACGCAGGCACCCGAGGTCACCATTGCCGGCGATGCATCGGCAAGGGGCTGGTATCTTCGCGGTGATCTTGGCTATGCGCCGTGGACAGGAAACGAAGCGCCGGCCTACCGCTTTACTGACGCAGGGGGCGCCACTGCTGGCGGCGAATTCGATCCGGCACGTTTTTCCAGGCCGATCTCAGGCGGTGCCGGTATCGGCTATCAATTCACCGACATCTGGCGCGCCGACTTCACGGGCGACTTTTTCAAAAGCAAGTTCACCGGCACAGCCCGCACCGATTTGCCTTGTGCTGCATCCGCAGCCGTCGGAACCGGCTGCGCCTTCGGTGCGCGCGGCGATCTTCGGGCCTATGGCGTGATGGCGAACGGCTATGCCGACCTCGCGACGATTGCCGGTTTCACCCCTTATGTCGGTGCCGGGATCGGGGCGACCAATGTAAAATGGGGGAACGTGCATGCGCAACCCGCGTGCACGGATGGTGCTTCGACCTGCTCGGGAGCGGCGTTCTCCCAGCAAGAACTCAATGGCGAAAGCAGCTGGCGCTTCACTTATGCGCTGATGGCCGGCCTCAGCTATGAGGTCACGGATACCATCAAGATCGATGTCGGCTACCGCTTCTCCGACATTGCCGGCGGCAGCATGTTTACGGGTCCTTCGGGATCAAGCGGTCGCGACGACGGACTGACGCGATACGAAATCCGTGTCGGCTTGCGGATCGCTGGCTGGTAAGTCCGCGGCGCAATGACGCGCATACGCTAAAAATCTCTCTCCTAGCGACAGCGGCTGCTTGACTTCGATCCCACCGCCCTATAACGACGGCGGCGGGACACTCCTCCCCAACGAGGAGCTATCTATCTGGAAGGATAGCACATGGCGAAGACCGCAAAGCCGGACGTACGTCCGAACAATACTCATTTTTCCTCTGGCCCTTGCTCGAAGCGCCCCGGTTGGTCGCTCGAAGCCCTTTCCGATGCGGCTCTTGGCCGTTCGCACCGCGCGAAGATCGGAAAGACGAAGCTCAAGCAGGCCATTGATCTCACCCGTGACGTTCTGGAAGTGCCGGCGGATTATCGCATCGGTATCGTTCCTGCTTCCGACACTGGCGCCGTCGAAATGGCCCTCTGGTCGTTGCTCGGTGAGCGCGGCGTCGACATGGTCGCCTGGGAAAGCTTCGGCGCTGGTTGGGTTACCGACGTCGTCAAGCAGCTGAAGCTGAAAGACGTCCGCAAGATCGAAGCTGGCTACGGCGAGCTGCCGGATCTTTCCACCATCGATTTCGACCGCGACGTGGTCTTCACCTGGAACGGCACCACCTCCGGTGTTCGCGTTCCGAACGCCGATTTCATTCCGGCTGATCGCAAGGGTCTGACGATCTGCGACGCCACCTCGGCCGCTTTCGCACAGAATCTCGACTTCGCCAAGCTCGATGTAGTCACCTTCTCCTGGCAGAAGGTTCTGGGCGGCGAGGGCGCACATGGCGTCATCATCCTGTCTCCGCGCGCTGTCGAGCGTCTGCTCACCTACGCGCCGGCCTGGCCACTGCCGAAGATCTTCCGCATGACTTCGGGTGGCAAGCTGATCGAAGGCATCTTCAGCGGCGAGACCATCAACACGCCGTCCATGCTCTGCGTCGAGGACTATATCGATGCACTGCTCTGGTCGAAGGAAGTCGGCGGTCTCAAGGCCCTGATGGCCCGCGCCGATGCCAACGCCAAGGTAATCGCGGACTTCGTTGCTGCCAACGACTGGATCGCCAACCTGGCGGTGAAGCCGGAGACGGCATCCAACACGTCCGTCTGCCTGAAGATCGTCGACAAGGACGTTCTGGCGCTCGACGCCGATGGTCAGGCGAACTTCGCCAAGGGCGTCGTCAGCCTGCTCGACAAGGAAGGTGTCGCCTATGACATCGGCCACTATCGCGATGCACCGTCGGGCCTGCGCATCTGGGCAGGTGCCACGATCGAGACTGCCGACATGCAGAAGCTGATGCCGTGGCTCTCCTGGGCGTTCGCGACCCAGAAGGCGACGCTTTCCCAGGCTGCTGCCTGAGCTGATAGCATCCGGCTCCGCCGAACGGGCGGAGCCTCGTATCCCTGATTTCATCCATCGCTGAACTTTTTGAAGGAAGCCCCGCAATGGCACCTCGCGTTCTCGTATCCGACGAACTGTCGGAAACCGCTGTCCAGATCTTCCGTGATCGTGGCGTCGAAGTCGATTTCCAGCCGCAGCTCGGCAAGGACAAGGACAAGCTCTCCGAAATCATCGGCAACTACGATGGTCTCGCCATCCGCTCCGCCACCAAGGCGACGGAAAAGCTGATCGCCGCTGCGACCAATCTCAAGGTCATCGGCCGCGCCGGCATCGGCGTCGATAACGTCGATATCCCGGCCGCCTCCAAGCGAGGCATCATCGTCATGAACACGCCGTTCGGCAACTCTATCACCACGGCCGAGCATGCCATTGCGCTGATGTTCGCCGTTGCCCGCCAACTGCCCCAGGCCGATGCATCGACGCAGGCCGGCAAGTGGGAAAAGTCGAAGTTCATGGGTGTCGAAATCACCGGCAAGATGCTCGGCGTCATCGGCGCCGGAAACATCGGCGGCATCGTCTGCAAGAAGGCTATCGGCCTCGGCATGCATGTTCTGGCCTACGATCCCTTCCTGTCGGCCGAGCGCGCGCAGGAAATGGGCGTCACGAAGGTTGAGCTCGACGAGCTGCTGGCCAAGGCCGACTTCATCACGCTGCACGTTCCGATGACCGACAAGACCCGCGGTATCCTCGGCAAGGAAAACCTCGCCAAGACGAAGCCCGGCGTTCGCATCATCAACTGCGCCCGTGGTGGCCTGGTTGACGAAGCAGCGCTCGCAGAAGCCATCAAGTCCGGCCACGTCGCCGGCGCCGGCTTCGACGTCTTCGAGGTCGAGCCCGCCAAGGAGAGCCCGCTGTTCGGCCTGCCGAACGTCGTCTGCACGCCGCACCTGGGTGCGTCGACCACGGAAGCACAGGAAAACGTCGCCCTTCAGGTCGCCGAGCAGATGTCGGATTACCTCGTCAAGGGTGCGGTCTCCAACGCCATCAACATGCCGTCGATCACTGCTGAAGAAGCACCGATCCTGAAGCCGTTTATCCGGCTTGCCGACGTTCTCGGTGCTTTTGTCGGCCAGGTGTCGGAAGATCCGATCAAGGAAATCGAGATCCTGTACGATGGCGCGACGGCCACGATGAACACCAAGGCGCTGACCTCGGCTCTGCTCGCCGGCCTCATTCGCAACCAGGTCGCCGACGTCAACATGGTTTCGGCGCCGATCATGATCAAGGAAAAGGGCATCGTGCTCTCCGAGGTCAAGCGTGACAAAACCGGCGTCTACGACGGCTACATCAAGCTCACCGTCAAGACCGACACGATGACGCGTTCGATCGCCGGCACGGTCTTCTCTGACGGCAAGCCGCGCTTCATCCAGATCAAGGGCATCAACCTTGATGCCGATGTCGGTTCGCACATGGTCTACATCGCCAACACCGACGTACCCGGCATGATCGGCTTCATCGGTACGACGCTAGGCGCCGCTGGCGTCAACATTGCGAACTTCCAGCTCGGCCGCGACAAGCAGGGGGGCGATGCTATCGCGCTGCTTTACGTCGATGGTCCGATTGGCGATGAGGTTCTGGCCAAGCTGACAGCACACTCGGCGATCCGCCAGGCAAAGCCGCTGGTCTTCGCAGTCGATTGAGTTTTGCTCCCAAGGCAATGAGAAAACCCGGCGTGGGAACCTGCGCCGGGTTTTCTCGTTTTGTCTTTCGGTCGACCACGTTGATCACTGCCAGGGCGACCATCGGTCTCTTTCTACGGTTGTTGAACAACCAATTTGGGAGCTTTCATGACAAAGTCAGTCGTCGCTATCGGCCTTGCGCTCGCATCACTCATCAGCCTGTCAGCTTGCGCAAACACGGCGAACGGTCTTGCCAAGGACGGCAGGGAAGCGGGCAATGCGCTGGATGTCAGCACGCATCGCATCCTCAAGGCCGGCGCGAACTAAGTCGAGCGGCCGGCCTTGCAGGTTAAACCCGCCTGAGCAAGCGGTCTCGCGACTACTGCGGGTTCGCTGGCGCCGGGGCGGCTGGCGCCGGGGCGGCCGGAGTCTCGGTAGCCGGGGCAGCAGGAGCTGGAGCGGCAGGAGTCTCAGCTGCTGGCGGTGTCGCGGGTGCAGTCGATGCAGGTGGCGGTGACGCCGGCTCGGAAGTGGTCGGAGCCGGTGCGTTCGGTGCCGTCGCGGTCGAACCGGTTTGTGTTCTCGGCCAATAAGTGGCTGCTAATGCTACGATAACGACAATGGCTGCCAAAACAATCCATAGCGTCCTGCTCTTGGACGCCGAGGTATTCGTTGGGTTTGGTCTGTTGAAGTCATTCGTCATGTTACTCCTCCTCTCAACGTTAACGCCCCAGCGAGCGAAATGTTCCCACTGCGTGCAAATTGCGCAGCGAGACTAACGCAGAGGTTTTGTACCTGACCCGGTGCCTTTGATAATCGTAGGCGTATGAAGGGCGGGCGATGCGCAAATTTTACTGTAACGTACTTCTAATTTGCGTTCTTTCGTGGCTCGCTTCGGACCGCTGGCCAGGCCGTTGCCCAGGACTAGGCAGCCTTGGCGCGCGTTTCTTTTCGGAGTTGGAGGCTTGTGAGAACGGGTATCGTGGCAGTCTCCGTTGCAGCGTTTGCGACTGGCATACGTGGGTGGGTGCGCACTGCGGGCCGCCATATCCGGGGCGCGCTTATCGCTTTTTCGGCCTTCAGTGGAACTGCAGTCGGCTGCGCCTATGTCTATGGGCAGGTTCCGCAGCAGACCGACAGGCAAGATTTCCCTCAGCGCGAACTTGTTATCGGCACCAAGCAGGCACCGCCATTTGCGATGAAGGATGCCGATGGCAATTGGAGCGGCATTTCCATTGAGCTCTGGCGCGAGGTCGCGCAGAAGCTAGGGCTGCAGTTTCGCCTCGCCGAAGAGCCCGATGTTCAAAAACTCATCGAAGCCACATCGCGGGGCGACTACGATGTTTCCGTCGCAGCGATCACCATCACGGCCGACCGCGAACGCCGCGTGGATTTCAGTCAGCCCTTCTACGATACCGGTCTGGGGATCGCTGTGTCGGTCAACAGCGTGTCGGTGTGGCGCGAAATCACCCGGACAATGATCTCAGCGGGATTCCTGCAGGCGGCGGGAGCGCTGATCGGTATCTCCCTGCTGGTCGGCGCACTGGTGTGGCTGTTCGAGCGGCGCCACAACGACGACTTCGGCGGACCGGTCGGACGCGGTTTGGGAGCGAGCATCTGGTGGTCCGCGGAGGCCATGACGCAGGCAAGCACCGGGCATCGCGGGCCGATCACCGTTGCGGGGAGGGCGCTTGCGATCATCTGGATGGTGGTATCGATCATCACGATCGCCGTGTTCACCGCCAGCGTCACTTCCGCACTGACGACGAGGCAGATGCGCGGGCTGGTCAATGGCGTGGAGGATCTGCCGGGCGTGCGCGTTGGCACGCTTGCCAATTCGGCGACCATCGGCTTCCTGGACGGCGAGCGCATCAAGCACCGCACATTTGCCCAGGTTGCCGACGGGCTGAAGGCGCTCGAAACAGGATCGATCGATGCCTTCGTCTACGACAAGCCGCTTTTAGCGTGGACTGTGGAGCAGCATTTCTCCAGCAGCGTGCAAGTCCTGGATGTCGATTTCGAGCCCCAAAGCTACGGGCTCGCCATGCCGCTCGGCAGACCGTATCGAAAGGCAATCGACGTCGCCGTCCTTCAGGCGATTCACGATCCGCGTTGGAAACGAACGATCTTTCAGTACCTCGGAGAAAAACGATGAGCGAAAGAGCGGTGCCTGCTTAACCCCTTACCTGGCCGGCTTCAGCAGTCTCAGCGCATTGATGGTGACCAGCACCGTTGCGCCGGTATCGGCCAGGATCGCCGGCCAGAGGCCAGTGATGCCTGCGATGGTGGTCACGAGAAATGCCGCCTTCAGGCCGAGCGCGATGGTGATGTTTTGGACGATGTTGCGCATGGTGCGCTTGGAGAGCGCGATCATCGCCGCAACGTCGCTGACGCGACCATGCAGGATCGCGGCATCGGCAGTTTCGAGCGCCACATCGGTGCCGCCGCCCATGGCGATACCGACATCGGCGGTCGCAAGGGCAGGGGCGTCGTTGATGCCGTCGCCAACCTTGGCAACGATCAGGCCGCCGCGCTTCAGCTCGGTCACGATGCGTTGCTTGTCCTCCGGCATCAGTTCGGCGCGTACCTCGATGCCGAGCTGTGTGCCAATTGCTTTTGCGGTACGGTGATTGTCACCCGTTAGCATGACAGTCTTGATGCCTGCCTCGGTTAATCTCTCAAGGCCGGGCTCGGCGTCATCGCGCGGTTCGTCACGCATGGCGATGGCTCCTGCCAGCGTGTCGCCGACGATTAGTACCGAAACTGTTTTTCCATCGTCGTTGAGCGCCGTGATGCGCGCGACCTGATCCGATGAAAGAGGGATTTGTTCGCTGGCGGCTTTGGGAGACCCGAAGAATACGGGTTGGCCCTCGACGGTCCCGGTGATGCCTTTTCCTCCCAGAGCCTTGGCGTTGCTTGCTGCGGGGAGGGTGATCTCGGCGGCGGTTGCTCGCGCCAGAATTGCAAGCGCCAGCGGATGGCTGGATCCTGTCTCAAGGGCAGCGGCATATTTCAGGACTTCGCCTTCGTCCTTTCCAAACGCGATCACATCGGTCACCTGCGGCTTGCCTTCCGTCAGCGTGCCTGTTTTGTCGAATGCTACGGCAGTGACTTTGCCGAGGGTCTCGAGAACCGCGCCGCCTTTCAGCAGCAGACCGCGGCGCGCTCCAGAAGAAAGCGAGGCGGCAATCGCGGCCGGGGTCGAGATCACGAGGGCACAGGGGCAGCCGATCAGCAATATGGCGAGGCCCTTGTAGATCCATTCGTTCCAGGCGCTGCCGCCAAGAAGCGGCGGCAGGATCGCGACAAGGGCGGCAACCACGACGACGCCGGGCGTATAGTAACGAGAGAAACGGTCGATGAAGCGCTCCGTCGGCGCCTTTGATTCCTGCGCCGCTTCGACCAGCCGGACGACACGCGCAATCGTGTTGTCCGCCGCCGCTGCCGTCACCTTGACCCGAAGAGCCGCGTCGCCGTTGACGGTACCTGCAAAAACGGTGTCGCCCACGCCTTTTTGCACGGGCGTACTTTCGCCGGTGACCGGCGCTTCGTCGATTGCACTTTCGCCGGACAGGATGGTGCCATCCGCTGCGATGCGGTCGCCCGGACGAACCAGAATCGTCGAACCGACGGCGAGGCTCTCGGCGGGCACTTCCCGGGTCTTGCCATCCTCTTCGAGGAAGGCGCGTTTCGGGACCAGGGTCGCCAGCGACTGGATGCTTGCGCGTGCCTTGCCGGCGGCGATGCCTTCCAGCAGTTCGCCAACCAGAAACAGGAAGACCACGGCGGCGGCTTCCTCGCTGGCCTGGATGATCACCGCGCCAACCGCCGCGATCGTCATCAGCATCTCGATCGAAAAGGGCGTGCCAGCGAAGGCAGCGACGATTGCGCGTCGGGCGATTGGAACAAGGCCGACGAGCACTGCCATGATGAACGCGTAGGGCGCAATTGCCGGCACGAGGTGGCCGATGACGTAAGCTATAACGAGGGCTGCGCCGGCAAAGATTGTCAGCCGGCCCTTCTTGCTGTGCCACCAAGGTCCGGCCATAGGGGCCTCGTGACCGTGGAGCCCTTCCAGCGCGTCAGGCACTCTTTCCGCTACATGCTCATGACCTGCGTGATTATGCCCCGCGTGGTCGTGATTACTGTGGTCATGGTCATGGTGGGAATGGTCTGCCGGCTGTGTATCCACTGGCATCCTTCCGGTCACCTGCGAGACGGAATAGCCAAGGCTCGTCACTTTCTTTTCGATGGCGACAAGATCGCTGCTGCCGTCGTGGCGTACAGTCATCGTCCCCGCGGTCACGGAGATAGAAACGTCTTCGACACCTGGGATGCGTCGGACGGCGGTGTCAATCTTGGCTGCGCAGCTGGCGCAATCCATGCCGCCAACCCTGTAACGTTTCTCGACCGTTTCACCCATGATCCGCTTCCTTGTCAGACAGAAGCATCCTCCCTACATCCTCTAGCGACTAGAGGTGCAAGAGGAAAATCATGAAAACGATCACGATCGGCGAAGCCTCCCGGAAAAGCGGCGTCAAAGTGCCGACGATCCGCTACTACGAGAGCATCGGCCTCCTGCCGGAGCCGAACCGGAGCGAAGGCAACCAACGTTCCTACGAGCCGGCGGATCTGCGCAGGCTCGCCTTCATCCGTCATGCCCGCGAGCTTGGCTTCGAAGTGGAGGCGATCCGCACCCTCCTGACCCTGCAGGACGACCCGCACCAGTCATGCGCCTCTGCAGACGCGATCGCCAAGGCCCGCCTAATCGAAGTCGAGCAGAGGATCCGAAGCCTGATGGCGCTGAAAGCGGAGCTGGAGCTGATGGTGGAAGGCTGCGGTCACGGCCGTGTCGATCAGTGCCGTGTCATCGAGGTGCTGGCGGATCACGGCCAGTGCAGCCATGCCCATCACTGATGGGGAGGGGAGGCAGAAATACCGCAATGCACAATCCAAAGGCGTTGCGCCTAAAGTTTGTGCGAATTATGATTCTGTTTTTGTTTAGCTTTTCGACCTATAACCCGTCGATCCGCTGCCATTACTTCTTGTGATCTAGTATGACCGGTTTCCAGAAAGCATTTGCTCCGATCGATGCGCCGAACGATGATTTTCAGTCGCTGTTTGCAACCCATCCGTCGCCGATGTGGGTCTACGAACCCGGCAGCCTTCGCTTCCTGATCGTCAACAATGCTGCCGTCGATCTCTACGGCTATTCGCGCCAGGACTACGCGCGCATGACGGTCCTCGACATCAGGCCGGAGCAAGAGCGCAAGCGAATGCGCGATGCCGTGCAGGCCCGTACGGATATGGAGCGTGCGGAGCGCTGGACGCATTTGAAGGCCAATGGCGAAACCCTGGAAGTGCTCACCTACGGACGGGCGGTTCGCTTCGACGGACGGGATGCGATCCTCGCGATCGTGCAGGACCGGACCGAGGTCAACGCAGCCCAAAGGCAGGTGAGCGATACACGCTCAATGCTGGACAGTATCGTCGACAACCTGCCCGTAGGCGTCTTCGTGAAGGACATGGAAGAAGACGGACGCTACATCCTTTTCAACGAAGCGTGTGGGGTCATCGTCGGCCACGATCCAGAAGGTATCATCGGTCAGAGCGACTCCATCATTTTCGAGGAGAAGCAAACGGCGATCTTTCGCGAGCAGGATTCCCGAGCTCTCGGGGCAGGTACAACCATCAGCTTCGAAGAGACGATGCAGCGCGCCGATGGGACGCCGCGGATTCTGCGGACGATCAAGCGGGCTCTGCCCGCACCGGACGGCGGCGTGCCGCGCTATGTCCTGGGCATTTCCCAGGACGTGACCGAGGAGCGATCGGTCGAGGCTCGTCTCGCTTACATGGCAATGCACGATGCGCTGACGGGCCTGCCGAACCGCGCCTCTTTCGCCGATCATATCCAGCGGGAGGCACCGGTCGCCACGACGGAAAACCCGCTGGCGCTGCTTTACCTCGATGTCGACCACTTCAAGCATATCAATGACAGCAAAGGGCATGCCGCGGGCGATGCGCTGCTATGCCAGGTCGCAGGGCGCCTGATGCAGCTTGTCGCCGATGGCGACCTCGTCGCGCGTCTCGGCGGCGACGAGTTTGCGCTGCTGCTCCGACTGGAGCGACGTGAGAACATTGAACGCTTTGCCGAACGGCTGCTCCGATCGTTATCGGCCCCATTTGATCTTGATGGCGTCGACGAGCACGTCACCTGCAGCATCGGCATTGCGCTTGCGCCGGAGCACGCCGAGGACGACGATGTCCTGATGCGAAACGCGGACCTTGCGCTCTACGCAGCGAAGGAAAGTGGTCGCTCGACCTATCGCTTTTATCTTCCTGAAATGCGCCTCGAAGCCGAGCGCAGGCACATGCTCACGGCCGAGCTTCACGAGGCGCTGCTAAAGGGCCAGTTTGAACTGCACTACCAGCCAATCGTGCAACTTGACGACGATGGTCTGGCGGGCTTCGAGGCCTTGATCCGCTGGCGCCATCCCGTACGAGGGCTGGTCCCGCCGATGGAATTCATACCCCTCGCCGAGGAGACGGGCCTTATCATTCAGGTCGGCGAGTGGGTGCTGCGCGAAGCCTGTCGGGCGGCGGCGGCCTGGCCCGATCACCTCAAGATCGCCGTCAATCTCTCCGTGTGCCAGTTTCGCCACAACAGCCTGCTTGCGACCGTTGTTGCGGTACTGGATGAGACCGGTCTCCGTCCTGAACGCCTTGAGATCGAGATCACCGAGTCAGTCTTCCTCGCCGACGTTGAGCAGAGCCTGCCGCTCTTGCGGGCGTTGAAGGAACTCGGCATCCGCATCGCCATTGACGATTTCGGCACCGGTTATTCCTCCTTCAGTTATCTGCGCGCCTTTGCCTTCGACAAGATCAAGCTCGACCGCAGCTTTGTCTCCGGCATCGAAACGGATCCGGGTAACTTGGCGATCGTGCGGGCGGTCGTCGGCATCGGCTCTGGTTTCAACGCGACAACGCTTGCGGAAGGGATCGAGACCGAAGAGCAGTTACGGAAATTGCGCGCCGAAGGCTTCAGCGAAGTACAAGGCTTCCTGCTTGGCACGCCTATGCAACAGGCCGAGGCGGAGGCCCTGATTTACGGCGGAGCCTCTCCCTTGCTTGCCGCGACCGGCTCCTGAAATCATTACCTCGAAGGTGTCAGCTTTGCTGCGTGGATCGCTGACGGGGCAAGCTCCTGATTTATAAAGCAGTTCTAAGCCGCCTTTTCAACGGAAGCAGCGAAAGGCCGGCGAGCGAGGCAAAGGCTGCGCCGGCGAGAAAGGTTATCTGGTGTCCGCCCCAATCCCAGAGGGCGCCGGCGAGCACGCTCGCGGCGAGAAGAGCGACACCCGCAATCAGGTTGAAGATGCCGAAGGCGGTTCCGCGCAGTTCGGCGGGTGCGGCATCCGCAACAAGGGTCGCCAGCAGGCCCTGTGTAAAGCCCATGTGGAACCCCCACAGCAGTACTCCAATCCCGAGGCCTGCCAGCCCGGGAAGAAACGCAAGGCTGAGGTCGGCGAGAACGAGAAGCGCCAGCCCGACCATCAGCAGGGTTATCCTGTCGACACGATCCGCCATGACGCCTACCGGATAAGCCGAGATTCCATAGGCAATGTTCATGACGATCAGGACGATCGGAACGAACATGACGGGAAGTCCCATCTGTTGAGCATCAAGGATGAGGAAGGCCTCGCTGAACCGTGCAAGGGTGAAGACAGCAGAGACGGCAACGACCAGCCAGTAGATCACAGGCAGTCGAACGAGTTCCGAGGCTCGGAGCGGCACCCGAGCGCGCCCTTGGTCGGCATGCGGCGGTTCCTTGACGACAAAGAGGATGATCGCGACCGAGCAGAACGCCGGTATGACGGCGATCCAGAAGACCGTCGCATAGTGGTCGGCGGTCCACCACATCAGACCCAAGGCCAGTGCCGGCCCAAGGAAGGCGCCGACCGTGTCCAGCGACTGACGCAGACCGAAACTTGCGCCGCGGATTTCCTTCGGGCTGATGTCGGCTATCAAGGCGTCGCGCGGTGCGCCCCTGATGCCCTTTCCAACGCGGTCCACGAAACGCGCGGTCACGAGCCAGCCCAGCGACGGTGCCAGGGGAAACACTGGCTTTGTCAGCGCGGCCATTCCGTAGCCCAGGGCCACGAGCAGCTTTCGCTTGCCAAGCCAATCGCTGAGCGCTCCGGAAAACACTTTGGTGATGGCGGCGGTCGCCTCGGCAATGCCTTCGATCACGCCGACTGCAAATGCCGAAGTGCCGAGGATGGCAACCATGTAGACCGGAAGCAGCGCGTGGATCATCTCGGAGGAGATGTCCATGAACAGCGAAACGAAGCCGAGAGCCCAGACGCCTTTCGGGATCGCCCGCAGGGCTGCGGGTCGCGAGCCGGCAACGTCGACCATATCGAACTACCTTTCACAAACGAACCCGCCAGGGTCTTCTGCTTTTGAAATCTGACGGCGACCTGAAAAAGCGTCCGAAGCCTAGCGTGATATCGTCCTCCTCGTGCGCTCGGACACTTCAGTCTAGCCGCTGCGGGATCAATCGTTACATCTCAATTGTTTGCCGGCAGCGCAAGCAGGCGGAAAATGTTGACATAGCCGATTCACGCGTGGATCATATGGTCCATGGGGTCGCGATCACCCCACGAGGCGCCAGCCGAAGAGTCGCGTCCAACGAAGCCGCTAAAACGGAGGACGCGCGATGCCGTCATTCACCGAAATCTCAGCCGACAAACTGAACCGCCTCATCGGCACGCCGGGTGCGCCTGTCTTGATCGATGTGCGCAATGACGAGGACTTTTCCGCAGATTCTCGTCTCATTCCCGGATCGATCCGCAAGCCATTCAAGGATGTGGAGGAGTGGGGTGCCGAAATCCACGGTCCGGCCGTCATTGTCTGCCACCACGGCGCCAAGCTTAGCCACGGCGTTGCCGCGCATCTTCGCGTCATGGGTACGCAGGCCGAAACACTGGAAGGCGGGTTCGAGGCATGGATCAAGGCAGGCGGTCTCGCCGTGCCGGACGATAAGCTGCCGCCGCGGGACGCGAAGGGGCGGACGGTTTGGGTCACGCGCGCGCGCCCGAAGATCGACCGTATCGCCTGCCCCTGGTTGATCCGCCGCTTCGTCGATCCATCGGCTGTCTTCCTGTTCGTTCCCACCGCTGAAGTGCTGATGGTCGCCGACCGGTTCGGCGCAACACCGTTCGACATCGAGGATGTCTTCTGGAGCCATCGTGGCGAGCGTTGCTCCTTCGATATCATGCTGGAGGAGTTCACCCTTCAATCCCAGCCGCTCCTCAGGCTTGCGACGATCGTCCGGGCTGCCGACACCGCAAGGCTCGATCTCGCACCCGAAGCAGCGGGATTGCTGGCGGCTTCGCTCGGGCTCTCGCGGATGTTTGCCGATGACCTCGAGCAATTGCAGGCCGGCATGACCCTTTACGATGCCTTCTACCGATGGTGCCGCGACGCGACCGACGAAACGCACAACTGGCCCTCGGCGAAGAAGGGAAGTTAGATGACCAATCTTGCCACGAACAGGCCCGCCGACGACACGACGGGCGGGACGGGTCACGGTGTCTCCTTCGGCGAGGCCCTTCGCGTCTGGTTGCGCGTGGCGGCGTTGAGTTTCGGCGGCCCGGCCGGGCAGATCGCCGTCATGCACAGGATCGTCGTCGACGAAAAGAAGTGGATCGGCGAACACCGTTTTCTGCACGCCCTCAACTACTGCATGCTGTTACCCGGGCCAGAGGCGCAACAGCTCGCCATCTATATCGGCTGGCTCATGCACAGGACGGCAGGAGGCCTTGTGGCCGGCATCCTTTTCGTCTTGCCCGGCTTCCTCTCCATCCTGGCCTTAAGCTACGTCTACGTGATATTTGGCAACGTCGAGGCCGTCGAAGGCATGTTCTTCGGCCTCAAGGCCGCCGTGCTTGCGGTCGTCGTGCAAGCGGTCATTCGGATCGGGGGCAGGGCGCTCAAAAATCCCGCGATGGTCGTTATCGCGCTAGTGGCATTCTTCGCGATATTTGTGCTCCACGTCCCATTCCCGCTCATCATTCTGGCGGCGGCGATAACAGGCTTCCTCGGTTCCAAATCCAGTTCAAGGCTCTTCCAGGTGGGTAATGGCCACAAAACTGCGGCGGGTCACATCCTTGCCGATGCCGACTCCGCGCTTGGTGAGGAAACGCCGGTTCATGCGCGGCCAAACCTGGTGTGGTCGCTTAAGATCTCGGCTGTGTTGCTGGCACTCTGGCTCGGGCCGCTTCTGCTGCTCTACGTCTTCCGTGGCGGAGATGATGTGTTCACGCAGATCGGCATCTTCTTTAGCAAAATGGCCGTGGTGACTTTTGGCGGCGCATACGCCGTCCTCGCCTATGTCGCGCAGGAGGCGGTGCAGCACTATGGCTGGCTGCGGCCGACGGAGATGCTAGATGGACTCGGCATGGCCGAGACGACGCCGGGGCCGCTGATCATGGTTCTACAGTTCGTCGGGTTCATGGGCGCCTATCGCGACCCGGCTGGCCTCGATCCGATGACCGCAGCCACGCTGGCGGCGATGCTGACGACCTGGGTCACGTTCGTGCCGTGCTTCCTCTGGATTTTTCTCGGTGCGCCTTTCATTGAAAAGCTCAGGGGAAATGCGGCGCTCGCAAGTGCAATGTCGGCGATCACCGCTGCCGTGGTGGGTGTGATACTGAACCTCGCCATCTGGTTCGGTCTGCACTTTCTATTTGTCGAGGCTCGCGTCCATCAGTTCGGTCCACTATGGGTCGAACTGCCGGTCTGGTCGTCGCTCGCCCTGCCGTCGCTGGCTCTCAGCCTTGCCGCAGCGGTTGCGATCTTCCGGTTCAGGATGTCGGTGATCCCCACACTGCTTGGATGTGCTGCTGCCGGAATGGCGTGGAGGCTGATCGCGTCGTCCTGATCGAGCCGCGCTGCGAACCAGGGCGGCGCGAGTGATGAAACTTGCTTCCTCTTGCGCCGGACCCCAATCCTTTCTATATCCTCGCCACGAAAGTCCGGCGGCCGATCCCGCTCGGACGCAGGAAATCCGCCGGCTCAGATGGGCGGACCGCAACAAGCTTAGAATTGGCAGCCACCCGTGAATACACTGGATTTTGACAAGAGGCCGGAAGATACCCGCGTTGTCGTCGCCATGTCCGGCGGCGTTGATAGCTCCGTGGTGGCAGGCATTCTCAAGCGCCAGGGCTATGACGTGCTCGGCATTACGCTGCAGCTTTACGACCACGGCGCGGCCGTTCACCGTGCCGGTTCCTGCTGCGCCGGCCAGGATATCGACGATGCGCGTCGCGTTTGCGAAACGCTCGGTATTCCTCACTATGTCCTGGATTACGAAAAGCGCTTCCGGGATACGGTGATCAACCCCTTCATGGAAAGCTATGTGGCCGGCGAGACGCCGATCCCCTGCGTCTCGTGCAACCAGACGGTCAAGTTCGCGGATCTCCTGGCAACGGCCAAGGAGCTTGGCGCCGACGCGCTGGCGACTGGCCACTACATTCGCTCCCGCGCCAATCCGGCCCCCGGCAATCCCGGTCGCCGCGCCCTTTATCGCCCTGCTGATGCCGATCGCGACCAAAGCTACTTCCTCTTCGCGACGACGCAGGAACAGATCGATTACCTGCGCTTTCCGCTCGGCGGTCTGCCCAAGTCAGAAACCCGCAAGCTTGCCGAAGAGATGGGGCTTGTCGTCGCCAAGAAGGCCGACAGCCAGGACATCTGTTTCGTGCCGCAGGGCAAATATTCCGACATCATCAACAAGCTGAAGCCGAATGCGGCACTCGCAGGCGAGATCGTCCATCTCGACGGCCGCGTGCTGGGCCAGCATGAAGGCATCCTGCACTACACGATCGGCCAGCGCCGCGGCATCGGCGTCGCCACCGGCGAGCCGCTCTATGTCGTCTATCTCGATGCCCGCTCGCGCCGGGTCATTGTCGGGCCGAAGGAGGCGCTGGAGACGCACCGCGTCTATTTGCGGGATGTCAACTGGCTGGGTGACGAGCCGCTTGTCGAGGCGGCTTCGGGCGAGGGCTTCGTGTGCTTTGCCAAGGTTCGCTCGACGCGCGCGCCGACGCCTGCCGTCTTGCATGCCGATGCGACCGGCATCTATGTCGACCTCGCGGTTGGCGAGGCTGGCGTTGCGCCGGGCCAGGCCTGTGCGCTCTATTCGGCACCCGGCGACGACGCCCGCGTGTATGGCGGTGGTTTCATCGAACGCTCCGAGCGCGAACCGGCGGCGGAAGCTTCGCTGAAGGCGCTGTTGGCCAGCCCGGTCGCGGCCTGAAAAAGCCTGTGGTATTTTCTCGATCATGCGCTTGACACAAAGCCGAAGCGCACCTTATAAGCCGCTCATCCCACGGGCCGAGCGCATCGCGAACGGCACCGTTGACCAGTGGCGGAGTAGCTCAGTAGGTCAGAGCAGAGGAATCATAATCCTTGTGTCGGGGGTTCAAATCCCTCCTCCGCTACCAGTCAAATGACGCATTTTCTTCTGTGGACTTTCCCATAAACCTTGGCTGCGGGCCTTTCTCCGTTGCTTACCCCTGTGCACCATGGGTCTGCGCTGTTGTCATCATTGTCGCTTAGACTGCTCGGCGAAAATCACGGATCGGATTTGAGAATGGCGAAGAAGCCGAAACTGGAACATTCCGAGCTTGCCGGTGAGTTTACCGATGATGGCGTGACCGTGCTCGTCGACATCTTCCGTCCGGCGGGTACGAATGGCGACTGGAAAATGGAAGTGGTGACCCAGCACGAGGATCTCATCGAATGGGAAGAGCCCTTCGCGACCGATCGCGAGGCCTTTGACGAGTTCCTGGCGACGATCGCACGCGAGGGGATCCGAACATTTCTGGAGGAAGAGGACCCGTCCGTCCACTAGCCCTTGCATCGTCGCGAAGGCTCGCGGCCGGCCGGCAAGCGGAGAATTGCTCGCAGCGCTCTACGTTCCGGAATATTGGTCCGCTCTCGGGCCGGCCAGCGTTACTTGCCAGGCGCTTCTGTCGTTGAAGTTCTGGCTTGCCAGAAAAGTATATCCCGTGCTTGCCTAGGGTTTTACTTTGCCTGCAAGATTGTCGAGAACATAATCGCCGGATCTCAGTCGGGCCAGCAGGACGACATGGTTGTTGCCGCGGCGATCGATGACAACCGAAGGCGCCAGTTTGTTCGACGCAAAGCCGGCGCCCAGCAAGGTTTTCAGCTTCAGTAGGGCATAGTCTTCGCAGTCGCCTTTGTTGTTGATGGGAAGCGACCAGTATTCGGATTTCCCCGATGTCTGTGCGTCCGTCGCCAGCGTTGACCTGCCTGTTCACCTTTTGAAGCAAAGGCATAGCCTTCTCGTCGGTCATCTCGTGGCCGCCGTTGCCATGGCAAAGCCAAGTATAGCGCGTGCAAGCCGAGGGGAAGCCTATCGGCGCTCCAATGGCGCCTGATGCGCGCAGGGCGGATCCTGCATAGCTCTCACCAGAAAACGCTGTGAAAACAAGCGTGAACGCTGCGAAAGCTGCCAAGGTCCGCGTCGAAAACATCCTATCGGCTGAGTGCTGCGCAACCAAGGTGGCGGTAACGAAGGCGGCGGTAACCAGGGTGGCGGTAACGAAGGTGGTGGCAACCAAGGCGGTGGCAACCAGGGTGGTGGCCACCAGGGTGGCGGCAACCAGGGTGGTGGAAACCAGGGTGGTGGAAACCACCACTAAGGCTTATCTTACACGGCGACCAGCCTCAGTTCAGAGAAGCAAAGCCCGGGCGTATGTCCGGGCTTGGTCATTTCATCGTTGAGCAGTCTCAAAATCTGAAGCCAACGCCGACGGTAACAACCTTCTGATTGAAAACGGTGTCTATGCCCAAAAGGACTTTGCTGCCGTAGTCGTTGTAACGACATTCCACGCGCCCGAAGATGTTGTACGTGAAGGCGTAGTCGAGACCGGCTCCGGCGGTCCACCCTGAGAACTGGCATCGAAGCCGTTCCAGGTGAAAACTGGGGCTGCTGGTACAACCGCGGCCGCCCCCTCATAAGATCGGGGGGCGACGCCGCCCCTGCAAGACCAATGAAGGCCGCCGAGGCGGCAGCGATACGAAAATGCGCGATAAATCCCTCTCCTATGACAAGGGTCCACTCACTTTGCGCACCGATCGGGCTAGGTCCGATCGGTGATCGCGGTCCATGCTGCGTGAGCGAACGTGGCCCTGTCTGAACGGGTCCATTACGAAGTTCTGATGTAGAGGACTACTGGAGAGGAGTGCGGAGCGCTTATCCGTTGGCCAATGTCTCGTGACGGTCAAGGGCGAACGAGCGCGTTTCTTCGGCGGGCATCGCCTTGCCGAAGAGATAGCCCTGTCCGACATCGCAGCCGAGTTGAAGCAGGTGGCCGAGTTGGCGATGCTCTTCGATGCCCTCGGCGGTGGTCTGTATGTTGAGGCTGCGCCCGAGCCCAAGCATGGCGCGGATGATTTTTTCCTGACGCTCATCATCGCGGTACGTGGCGATGAAGCTCTTGTCGATCTTGATCTTGTCGAAGCGATAGCGGGCGAGCTGGGCGAGGCTGGAGTGGCCGGTGCCGAAATCGTCAAGCGCGATCTGAACGCCTGCATCGTGGAGTTCATCCAGGATGATTGCGGCAACCGCCGGATCCTGGATCAGGGCATTTTCGGTGATCTCGATCTCCAGACGACTTGGCGGAAGACCATTTGCCGACAACACCTTGAAGATGCGCGAGGCCAGCAGCTTGTCCTCCATTTGCACCGGAGAGACATTGAAGGAGAGGGTAACGTGGTCGTCCCAGGCCAGGGCGTCTCCGCAGGCCTGCGCCAGAAGGTCTTCGAAAAGCTCGGTGATCAGTCCGGTCTCTTCGGCAATGCCGATGAACTCCGGCGGCGGAATGGCGACGCCTTCTTCGTCCGTCCAGCGAGCGAGCGCTTCGAAGCCGCAGACCGTGCCTCTCTTGAGATCGATCAACGGTTGATAGAAGGGGCGGATGGCCTTTTGCTGAATTGCGACGCGCAGCTTGGATTCCAGCGTCGCGCGCTTTGCCACCTTGTCCTGCATCGAGGCTTCGAACACCATGTGGTGGTTGGGGCCGCGTGACTTCGCCTCGTACATGGCGAGGTCGGCTCGGTGGGCCGCGTCCTCGAGCGGCTCTTGACCCTGCTCCCAGCGATCGTGGCCGACGCTGGCGCCGACTTCGACCGCGAACCCGTTGATGTGAATGGGCCGTGTTACGGCTTGAATGAGCAAACGCGCGAAGCGTTCTTCATGGCGGGAGGAGAGGCCAAGCGCAACGACGACGAACTCGTCGCCGCCGAAGCGATAGACGCAGTCCGCGTTTCCGATTGCGCAGATCCGTTTTGCCACCTCGATCAGAAGGGCGTCGCCGCCATTGTGGCCGACAAGGTCATTGACCTTCTTGAAGCCATCGAGGTCTATCGAGAAGATTGTCACGTTCTGCTCCCACTCGTCACCTTCGACGTCGGTCTTCGTCCTTCGCGGCAGGACTTTCCGTTCGAACGCATAGCGGTTGGGAAGTTTGGTGAGGTGGTCGTGGGTTGCTGTCCAGTCGGCCTTGGCCTGAGCGGTGGCCCGCAGCTCCATCTCCTTGCGCAAATCGACAATGCGCAGGATCGAATAGACGAAGCTCATCGCCCCGCCGATGCCAAGGGCGAGGACGAGCTTGTCTGCACCATAGCTTTCGTAGGCGCCGACGAAGGCGACCACACAGTTATCCAGTTCCAGGATTGCACCGACGAGCCATAGCGTTACCCCCAACGCCATGACCAACAAGCATTGCCTCCCGGCCCTGCTCTGGAAGAATACCGGCATGCTTTACTCCATCTCCACCCGGGCGCTGATGTATCATGGAAGTCTGAAGCGTTTGTTGAAATCAAAGGGCGATTTCTTGTTATCGAATCGCTATCACGGCGTGTGAACTGGCTCGAAAGCCGCGGTGAAAAACGAGGCGAGCGCTTGTCGCTCGCCTGTTGTTCTCAAAGTCTGGTTAGAAGGGTGACGCTGACGACGAGCAGGAGAAGCATCCCGGCGCCAGTCATACGTAGCAGACGCGTGCGTCGCATCCGCGCGCCGCTCCAATCATAGGGCATGCAAAGTCCTCCTTGGGGCAAGGATTGACAGCCCGACGGTGTCGGGTCGAAAAACTATCGCATCGATTGCTTGCGTAAGGCTGGACTAAATTATCGCCCTGAAAATTAGGTGGTTTGTCCTTCGAAGCGCAGGGACCAGCGGCTTCCGTTGCTGGTCATGTGAGCGACGGCGAGCGGTTCGATATCGGTAATCCAGAATGATGACAGGGGGGCATTCAGCGTGCCGATGATGGCTGCTCGGATGACCGCCGCATGGGTAATGGCGATGATGTTACCGCCGGACTGCAAGTGCTCGCGCATCCAACCGTTTACACGCATGCACACGGCAGCGATCGCCTCGCCACCATGCGGTGCTTCCTCCGGTTGCGCCATCCAGGCGGCGAGGTTCTCGGGTTCCGCTTGCTGGATCTCGGCGATCGAACGGCCCGCCCACCGGCCAAAATCGCAATCGGCGAGCGCCTCGGAAACTTCCGGCTGCAAGCCAAGCGCGCCGGCCGTCTGCCGCGCGCGCAGCGTCGGGCTGGCGAAGACGCTGTCGGCGTGCCGCAGGCGTGGGGTGATTGCCCGTGTGGCAATGATTGCCTTTTCATTCAGCGGTTCGTCCTGCGGGAAGCGCGCCTCGCGGTTGGCGGCCGTCGGGCCGTGGCAGATCCAGGTAAGGCGCGTCATCACGTTCGTTGTCTCCGGATATAGGGGAGCGTGGCCCGCCGCTGCATGAAGTTTCGTTGACAGGTTCGAAGCGGCAGATATAACGGTGATGTTGTGGGTTTGGAAACCGGTGAAATTCCGGTGCGGTCGCGCCACTGTGATCAGGATGAGGATACCTCGGACTGGAAGTCAGACCCTGCCACGCAACGATTCTCGACTGAACGCGTCATTCCAGGAGGAATACATGTCTGACACTACTTTTGCGCCCGTCGCCGCACCGGCTCCGATTCCGGTTGGCGAGCTTTTGCCTTGGGCCATCTTCGGCGGTCTACTGATGCTCATCGCCATCTATTTCGTCGGTACCGAAGAGGGCGCGATGGCGCTTTTCAACGGTATGTACGTGCACGAGTTCGTGCATGACGGCCGGCATCTCCTCGGCTTTCCCTGCCACTAAGGGAGTTCCGGACATGGTTGGAAATCTTTTGCTTCGCGGCATGCTCGCGGGGGTGGTCGCTGGCGTCCTCGTTTTCGCCTTTGCGCATACTTTCGGCGAGCCGCTTGTCGACCAGGCGATCGCGTTCGAGGAGGCGGCCGCCCAGGCGGCGGGTGAAACTGCTGAGCCTGAAATCGTCAGCCGCGCCACGCAGGCGGGCCTTGGCCTCTTAACCGGTGTAATGGCCTACAGCATTGCTGTCGGCGGCCTGTTTGCCCTCGTATTCGCCTTTATCCAGGGGCGGTTCAGCAATCTGAGCGCCCGCGGGACCTGTGCCGTCATCGCCGCTGCGGCGTTTGTCGCTATCGTGATCGTACCCAACATAAAATATCCGGCCAATCCGCCGGCAGTCGGCAATCCCGACACCATTGGCGTCAGGACCGAGCTGTTTTTCCTGATGATCGTCGTTTCGATCGCTGCGCTTGTAGCGGCAATTGCGCTTGCACGCCGCCTCACGCCGCGGTTCGGTATGTGGAATGCGGCAATCGCGGCAGGTCTGGCCTATGTCGGTTTCATCGGCCTCGTGCAGTATCTGCTGCCGCCGATCAACGAGGTTCCGGAGAACTATTCGGCTATGGTTCTCTGGCGTTTCCGTACGACCACGATCGGGATGCACGCCATCCTATGGGGCGTTCTTGGCCTGGCCTTTGGTGCTCTGGCCGAGCGCAAGCTCGGTGCCGCACCCAGGCTCAGCGCTCGCGCGTCGGTCTTCCATTGATCGGAGAAGGCTCCGGAGCAATCCGGAGCCTGTCCTCAGAGATGACCAGTCGGCGTCCCATTTTTCTTGTAGCCATGATTGCTGTCCTGCAGCTTTGGTCCGTCGCGGCCGACGCGCACCAGCGGAGCAGCAGCGGTTCCCAAAGCGGCATCGCGATCGCCGAGATCTCACATGGCGAAATGGTCATGATGGCGGAGTATCGCGATCGGATCATTGATCTCGCGGCGCGTGCCACGGACACGAACGAGCCGTTCCGACGCGTGCTGAACTATGCGCAGATCCAGCATGCCTATTGTCTCTGGGGCAAGATGCCGGGCGGGGTGACCGACGAGGCCAGTCCATTCAATGAATGCTCGCACGCCTACCTCGCGGCAACGAAGGCCGTGCTCCTGTCGATGCGCAACATGGGCGCGGAGGCGGACGAGGCGGAGGCCATCGTCTCTGCGATCGACGCCGGCATGGTGTTGCGCGGTCTGGCGCTGATCACCTGCGAGTTCAGCGGTGAGGCGTTCAACACTGCGGATGTCGTTCGCCCGGTGTGGAGGAATGTTCCCTTGCATCCCGGCAGCATGGTGACGGTTACCGGCTTCGCGGCGGTGTTGCTGGCTGTGGCATATTGTGGACGGCGGCTGCTTCGGTGGATCGCGCCCTGACGAAACCTGCTCCGGCAGACCGTCCTTAATTTGACCCTGAAAGGCGCTAGGTGTGTAGTCCCTGAGTGTGATGGTGCATCATTGAACCTGAGTCGTCAGGAAGAGGATGCATTATGGGAAGTATTCTTCACGGCAGCGCCCGCACGACGCCGCGTCTTCGAGCCGAACTCCAA